>JAKBRR010000110.1 GCA_021845325.1 Thermoplasmata archaeon | reverse complement strand
ACTGGTTGAGGTACTTCAAACCAAGATTATAAATATTGATAGTTCAGTAGGTCTGGACGAGAGCGTTCTTGGCGAAGAAATACATCCTAAAGTGTTTGGAATCATCAGAAGGATCAAAGGCAAAGATGAAAACGTATTTGCAGAATTAGAGAATGATGTATTTGGCGGAGGAGAAGTTTTCTACCAGCCTCTGAAAGATTTCCTGAAAAATAAAGGTGTTGAGGAACTCGAAAAAATACCAAACGGTATATTCAGCGGATTGAAAAAAAGTCGACTATATGGTATATTTTTCTATTACAAATACGGGGATAATTTTCATTTCTGGTATCTATACGATTTGGACTCTGGCGCAATGCTTACAGGAAAGACCGAGATTTTAGACTTTATAAAATGCAAACCAGACGAAATAAGAATAATTCCCGACTTTTTTGAAAGGATTTATGATGCTAACAAATTTGTTCTAGAAGACATACGAAGAACGTATAAAGAAATAGAATTGAGTAATACTCAGGACTCACAATTGAAAGAGCTCAGCCGCTCTAATAGTACTAAATTTATAAAGAAAATGATTGATGAAATTGAGATACAGTTGAATGATTACCTATATGAGTACCCCAATGATACATCAGTCGAACATCTGTGGGAGCAGATCAAATTACAACTTCTCTCGCTTCCACCAACTAAGAAAAGGCTGCAGGTCTTGAGAAAAATATGGAAGTCTTACAAGAAAAACAATGATTGGAAGAATATGATAAAAGAATTAAGCAATTTCATGCGCAGGAAGGGCATGTTTAAGAAGACCGAAATCGAACCATTTGACCAATCAAAATTGATATTGGTGACTATAGACTTCATATCATAACCAAGTCTGTTACATCAATCTAAAAACAAATAAATTTTATTGCCTTTTTGGGATGGTGTAAGACCTATTTAAACAACATAAGTATTGAAATTGTTACTACATTCAGAACGTTTGTAACATAAAACATCGCCAATGTTAACTTACATTGTTTAAATGGAAGATTCCCTTATTTTCATTTCAGACATGACACTTTATAACGAATTAGGCGAACTGACTTCAGCTTATATTATTTCATACAAGAGCTCTCGTGGACACCGACCTTACTTTCCAGAATCTCCTCATAGTTCATATTTAACTAATCTATTACCTGTTTGTTTTTAAGAGTTTCATAGGTATATAGGAGACTGCCCCAATCAGACTTATGTATAATTGCCACTCTGTCTTTGGCATTCACAATAAAATATAATAATGCACATTCATAGTCTAGTATTCATCAGTGAGGTTACAGTTCAAATTTATCCAAATCTTTCTTTTGGTCTCCCCCAGTTACTATCCATTCCCTAGTTACCACTAACGCTTGCACCACTCGGTATTGCTTCGCAAGACTTTGGCTAATTTCGAGCATATTATTATTTCCTGCGGAGTTAAATTTAAGTGGAATAGGTAAAATTAGCCACATAACGTTGTTTCATTCAGAACGTGAGAATATATGTGGAAGAGGGGCGTCATTCTTTTAAATGTTGAGGAATTATAGAATTTTTGGAAGAAAGAGTTATATGCATTTAGCGTATATTATTTCAAATGACCATCCACTCCATTGGGAAGGCCAGGGAATCAAAAACCTGGTCATCGGAGAATTATAAAAAAGCTATAAGGGAATACCTTGATACAAAGGGATATTATCAAATCTCAGACTCCTATATCGAAGGAGATCTAGCTGATATGGTATTCATAAATCCTTCTCTAGCGATGGGTGAGAGGACACTGGTAGAATCAAAGGCAACTTCGATCAGTTCCGCGGATGAAAAACTTGCTTTAGAGGTTGTGAAATATCTGATTGAGTGGCTAAAATTAGACCCTCGAGAGAGATTCAAATTCTTCATTTTTGCAAAAAGCATCATAAAGAAGTCAGATTTCAAGATGTACTATGGCTCAGATTGTAGCAAAAAATCCGTACAGAAACTCATAGACAGAGTCAAGGGAAAACTTGACGAGAGCAGTCAGGAAATTATAGAAACGGTAGATTTCAAGGATATCCTTAACTTCTTTAGAAAAATAGACATCACAGAAGGAAGTTATGAAATGCTAAAAGCTGCTGCACAAAGCGAGAGGAAGTATAGTAAACTTTCCTTGGAAGGATATGCCCATAACCTTACTACAGAGGTTACTAGAAGGGCGCAACCTATACAGAAGAAAACCACACTAATATCGAATCTGGTGGAATTGGCCCCTCCAACTGTTTACTATGGAATAAAACTGAAGTACAGCGATTCCAAGAATATCTACAGGCATTACAATGAAATAGGAAAGCAAACTCCCCCATTTTTAGTAGGGAAAGATGGTCTTATCTACACATTCCATGATTTAACAGTTGATAATCCATTCGAAGACACTGCAAAAGGAATGCCTATTAAAATTGAGTATAACAACGCTGAGAATAGACAATTCATAATATGGCTCATAAATCAACATCTAAGAAGGCTGTTCTACTTGAAGGGCATAAGAAGAGCTATAAATTCAAATATATTCTTCTTCGAACCGATGCACGACGAAAAAGGAATACTTGAGAAACGTGTATGCATAAATCAGCATGGCAAGGAAAAGGAGGTCACAATACCTTACTACAAAGACGAGGAAGGTCAGGAACAAATCTTGAATTTTGTATTTCATCATGCAGTAGAAGTCTCAGCGAAAATGTACTGGAACCGCTGGTTCCTAGAATTGATGCCAAGGAGAGAGTATAGCTCAGATGGTATTCACCTATATGAAGGAGATACGAAGTCGACTATAGACAATAAGTTTCGAAATCCTTTATTTAATAGGTCTTCAAACATATTGTCAAGCATAAAGTTCTGGCACTATTACTTACTGAAGTCAGAATTTGATGGTATTGAGAACGAGAAGTGGCTCCAGAATTTCAAATTTGGCGATCTTTGGGAAACACCATTTGGCTGGGAACCAGCAACAACACCATCAAACCAGACATTACTTAAGGAATATATGGAGGAAGGGGGCTATGAATAACACTCTCATTAGAGAACCTGATCTGTATTTTGGAAATAGTAAAGCGTCAATTGACCCTCGAATTGGACTCATCAATTTTGGGCCGTACGGGCGTATGGCGAGAGGAGAGGAAGAACAACTTGTTATCAAGGCCGGAATAATAGGAACCCGAAAAGCTAAGGAACTCTTGGAATCGTGGGTCGGAAGACTGGAAGTTAGAATTAGTGGAAAGGAGGATCTGTATTCAAAACGAAGGGATGTGGACTTTCCAGGCATAAGTCTTGAAAGCCCTTTGAGGTTTAAAATTGAATTTGACAATTCGTGTTTTCAACCCATTGAGGAAAAGGAGATCAATGCACTTGGAGATATAAGTAGAAGAAAAGATCGCGTGGTAAAACTTAAGGAAATCTATGATCAAAGACTATCAGACTTGTCAACAGTCACCGATCCCAACCCTAACATAGTTTATCTCCCCATTTCACCAAAAGCACTAGAACTGTGTAAAGACCCTTATTTCAAAACTGATAAGATTCTCTACCAAAGGAAGACCGATAAATTGCAGGACGAAATTCCATTATTCAATTTCCACCACGCCATGAAAGTGTCTGCGTATAAACATGGAGGTCTAGTTTCACAGATCATAAAACCCTCAACGCTTGGAGAACGTAATACAGGTCAAGATTTAGCTACGATAGCATGGAATTTCGCTGTCGCTTCCTACTACAAAGCCACTGGAATTCCATGGAAATTATCGCAACTTGACGATGAGACATGTTATGTAGGGCTCTCATTTTACAAGGAGGTTAAGGATGGGCAGGCAAACCTCAGATGCAGCATGGCGCACGTATATCTCAGAACGGGAGAAAGTCAGGTAATTAGAGGTAGCCCATTTAGGTGGGACAGTTCAAACAAAGGAAGGCCATATCTTACAAGTCCGCAGCTAGCCAAAGATATCATTACCGATGTTATATCCCTTTACAGGAGACAACGCAACAACCAGGATCCTAAACGTGTGGTAATCCATAAATCATCACCATTTCATAATGAAGAAATTGAAGGCTTTAATGAAGCATTAGCAAACATCGAAACGGTAGATTATGTACATATTAATGAGCACTCTGATATAAGGCTCTTCCCCAAAGGAGAGGTGTATCCTCCAATAAGAGGAACCTTTGTTTATTCTGGAAAAGAATCAGTCTTGTACACCACTGGGTATGTTCCACTGTTAAATACCTACCAGGGTAGTTCCGTTCCTTCTCCTCTATTCCTTAGAGCTTTCAGAATGGATTCCTCACCTGAGCAGATCGGGAAAGACATAATGGCTCTTACAAAGCTTGATTGGAACAACGCGGATTTTAACACAAGAGTTCCGGTGACTGTTTCGGTGGCCAGAAAAGTGGGAGATATACTTTCTGAGTCTAGTCTTCAAAATATCGATGATTTTCCTACAATTTATAGATATTATATGTAAACTAATAACTATCGCTGTAAACAGAAAGATCATAGTTCATTTAAGTTGAATTTATATTTTCCTTGCACGTTATTACAAAATTTTCATCTATAATTACTTATAAAGACTAAATAACTCATAAAAAGACTGCAACATTATTACTCAGATTTTCGAAAAAGAAAGAAGTATTCAAAGAACTTCAATAAGAATTGACCTTGAAAAAGTCTTGATGGAATGAGCTTGAGAATATAGAAATGATAAGAAAGTAGATGCAGTTTATGGAAATTGTGTCGTCAGAATTGAAATAGGGAAATGTAAGTTAGGAATATTAGCTGTGTTTAAATGATAAATATGGAGAGCATGAGCTGTTCACTTCGCGTATTTGCATTAAAAAAGGCTAAAGGCCATATTTCTCTACACGGGATGAAGTTGTGTATTACTATAGTTACAGGAGAAAGAATATATCATTATCTATATATGATAGACCGCTGTAACACCGTAAGTAGCATATAAAGAAAACAGTGGTAATTTAAATGGTAAGGAAGAATACATTTATTAAGCAATTCACTTCAGGATAGTACATTTCTAATTTTGGAACCTAACAATTATATAGTGGGACATGATATAAAACTAATTAAGGGATTTCAGTGTGTGAATTTGAGTATGAATATCCGAACGAAATTGAATTGGATAACCATCAAAGGTTAACTCTATCGAACAATGATATAAAGGATGAGAAATACTTTACTTTAATGGTTTTGCCGGAAAAAATTAATGATGTGGTAAATATACTTCGCAAGAATGGCTTCACCGACGCCAGTCCCGCCTGGGATAAAGGAGAGGCGTATAGTCTATCCAAGGTAGTCAAAGAACCTTGGGAAATGCATGTTCGACTCTACAATAATGGCTCAATCTATTCTCATATTGAGGTAAGGCGTGATTACTTTGAGCATCTTGACACAAGATATGTTTGGCCTTTAATCGACGAGATTGCTAAGTATATTCAGCGTGCAACAGATGCTTTTGTAATTGTGCATACAAGAACAAAACATCCGGTTAAAAGGATAATCTCAAAGAAAAAGCTCAGGGTATCTCCCCCTGCAAGTAGGACTCAATGGAAGCCGACGGTAGAAATCATTGGAGTTATAGCTGTCACTACGCTTGCAACATACGGTATTATGAAATTGTTAGACTATATCTTCGGAGAAAAAGAAAAGTGATCTATACCTGATCACATTTTAAGCGATTAATAGTCAAGATATTTAGCAGTTTGTACAGTTATTTCATACCCCATCTTTAAGATTGAGGGTCTTATACTACTATAGAGTTTCCTAATTATTAGTACCATTTACATCTTAATTCCACCCGGCATGTCATCCATCTTATACCTCCAGACAAATTCTGTTGGCTCTCTATTTATTCCATCAAAATAATTATCAATCCTTGATTTTAATTCATTTTTAGAACTTACCCTTATCCCCCTTAAAAATGATCTTGCCATTTTGCTGAACATTGTTTCTATTATATTCAGCCATGATGCATGCACCGGTGTAAATACAAACTTAAATCTTCCTGGTTTTTTACTTATATATTCCTGTGTTTCCTTTGATTTATGTATAGAATGGTTATCCATGATTATTTTTATTTTATAATCACCGGGATAATATTTATCAACACTATCGAGCCATTTAACAAATTCTGTGCTTCTGTGTTTATCTTCTATAGTGTATATTATATGCCCTGTAACAAGGTCTATCCCTGCAAGCAATGATAATGTTCCATGCCTTATGTAATCATGGTTCCTTGAAA
>JAKBRR010000109.1 GCA_021845325.1 Thermoplasmata archaeon | reverse complement strand
ACATGGAATCCTTTAAGGAGTGAAATCAAGTTATTCAAAAAGTGTTTATGTTTCAGCAATTGTTTCTACCAAAAAAATAAATTAACATTAGACATACAGCAGAAAGCGTTTTTGCTGAGGGCTCGTAGTCTAGCGGTATGATGTCTCCCTGACACGGAGGAGGTCACCGGTTCGAATCCGGTCGGGCCCATTCGATATACGGTTTAGTTTTTTCGGGAAATGTGATGGAATGCTTAAAATACCAAATCCACACTCATATGCAAGGTACATGTACCTAAACCATTTCAGACTGCTCTATATATTAGATGACATTGATCTGCTCCACCAGAATTTGGAACACTTCTCTTCAATTCTCATCTAGTTTCACCTCAACATCTTTATAAAATATAATAATCCATGAATTTTAGACTTTTATTGGTCAACAATTTTTTGAAACGCATGTTGAACCCTAAACTCTCAATTCAGATTAGTTATATCAAACAGGTGGGATCATTCATTGCAATTTGTTTGCCACAATCTGTTAAGAACCATGGCATTTTACAATATTCATCAGATAACTCCTTTTGAAGTCCAGTCACCCTCATATTAGATAAAATTAGGTTATAGAATTTTATGGGGATTTTAATTAATTGTTCTCAGTTATCTTTCATTAAATATAGTCCTCCAATGGAGCGCTTAGAGTTTGAATCTTGCCACATAATCAACATAAAGGGAAATTAAACATCGTTTCAGTTTTCGCAGTTAAATTTTTAAAAAGAACAGTGGAAGATTTAATGAACCAGAAACGTTTAATATGTTATCTTAGTTAATGTACCAATGTCACCTTTGAATGTAAATTTCAATATAGTAGAGAGACCGCTTCTAAATTTCTTTTGGCGTATTCCTACTGAATCCTCTGATAGGAACAAGAAAAAACGATATGAGATGATGCTTACGAAACTACAAATTTTTTTAAGAGGAAAGCAAGAAGAGATTATAGAGATCCTTACTGATTCTGTTTGTGATTTTATAACTCCAAGTGATGCTGATAAATTAAAAAATAGACTTGATAATGCGTTTCAGAATGAACTTGGAGAGGATTTAAGAGACAACTTGAAATCGATTGAAAATTCACTTGACCCAATTGAGAAAAACTCTATAATAAAATCTAGGATAGCGGATTTAAAAAATACCATTTATAAAGTCAGGAACGATATACTCTCTACAAAATGGAATACATCAGAAGATGAAACAGAGAGACTTGTGATACTTTCACAGACTCTGGACCTATCTAATACTCTTGTCGAAAGTGCCTTGAATGATATTAACTGGAATAGTACTCAAGCGGCTGATGAGGCGAACTTGTTCATAGGTCTTACTCTATTTCTGCTTCTGAGGTTTATTGCAATGGTAAAGCAAAAGGTAACTTTGGAGTCCCTCATTTATACGTTATCTTTAGTGCAAGTAGCAATGGAAGAGAAGGAAATAACATCTTTTGCATAAGGCGTATTTTTTTGATTCGAGTCCTTGAAACAAGTTTTCTTTGGTCATTGGTTGATAAGGAAGACGGAAATCATAAAAAGGCTGTCGAATGGATTAGTTCTGAATCATTTGGTAACGTATGCATTTTACCAACAGTTGTGATGGAATTCCAAGCGAGATATAATATTGAGTTAAATAAATTAATATCGACCTTTATCACTATTTTGGAAAGTGAATCTAGCTTAAGTTATGATCTACCCAGCATTAACAGATTTATTGATCAAGCTCACTCTAAATTGCTAAACAAAACAAACATCGCCAAATCTAAACTAAATAAATATCGAGTAAATTTGCACGAATATTGTCGTAAACTTTTTAAGGGAAAGACTAAACTTAATATTAAAGACCTAAAAGCCTCGCTAACTTCCCTAAGTGACAAAGTAAACGATTTAGTAATGGGATCGGTGAATCTTTTACTTGAATTGGGATATAGATACCCGAAAATTGATGGCGGCTTAATCAATGAAAAACTAACAAAAATAATAGAACATGGAATAAAATTCAAAGGTACAGGGGACTCTATGATTGCTGGTGAGTTAATATGTCTATCAGGTAACTCAAATGGAACAAACTATGAGTTTATTTCGTTCGATGAAGGATTCAGAAAATTACTAGATGATGCAATTGACCGCATGAATATTGACAACCTAAAAACTTACCCGTTTGAATAAATCCTTTGGATCTAAAAACCACACGCAAACTTACTATTTACTTCCTCTTGATGCATGTTAGACCCTAAAAAATCCAACTATTAATTCTCAACGTTAATGCTTGAAAAATTATAACAATATACAGAGCCAAAATTTCCTTGAGTTAACATGACTACTCAATCTTCCTGATCACAATTTCTCCATTAACCTCATAAAATCAAATGTATTCGGATTCTGATAGATTCATCTTCTCGGTTATCTCCTCCGGGAAAGTGATTCTCAATGAAGAGCCACGTTAGATGTCTTGGTTACTGTGATCAGTTTGTCTTGCATTGGGAAGGTAGTAAGTGGAATAAACTAAGTTGGAAATCGGTTTATTGTGGTTAAAATGAGAGGACCCATAAAATATAAGAAAGGTTGTTAACATAATCGGTATGTTGCATTACGTTTATGTCAAAATACAAAATAGGAAATTTGGAGGAGGCTCTCGAAATCTCACCAGAAGTATCTGGATTAGCAACAAAAATCCTTAATGACATTGAGATTTAAAAAGCAGACAGTATATCGTTAATGTTAGATGGATACCGGCCCAAGGGACCCTTGATTTACGCTTTTAACGAGTTGGGGTTCTTGCCATGCTGGACAAGGGATGCAGTTCGATATTCTTGTGATAATGTGGACCAAATATGCAAACACTGAGCTTACATTTGCACTCAAAACGAAGCTTCACTAAAAGGTTCAATGGCTACATCATTGTCAAAAATTAAAAAGCATACAGGGGAAAAATATTCCAACTTGATAGGGACCTCGGAGGATACAATAATGTTTTTATGTTCCAGCTAAGCATGATTTTACACTTCCGAACGGAAGGAGACAGCATAGAATAACATCTAAAGAGGTTGTATACGCTGCTTTCATTACTGTCAATATTGCGCACTTAATAAGAGAGATAACTAAATGTGATCTGGAGATGGAATGTCATAATGGCGATAAAGCTAAACATACTGTTTAATGAAAGGCAGAAGATTTATGCTAATTCAATCTTATAAGTCCACACAAACAACCCAGATTCCGACCTGGAGAAGAGATTATGGTCTTAAGCTGATAAACTTCGTTCAAATATGGACACTGCTGAATACAAGAATTTTGTCCTTGGCCTTTTATCCCTGAGATTTGTGTCAGATTCAATTGAGGAAATTCACAAAAAATTGGAAAATGGCAGGGAACACCTATCCGATCTTGAAAACAGGGATGAATACCTTTCAAGAAACTTTTTCTGGGTTCCTCCTGAGAAAATGCGGAATTTCATGATAAAAAATACCATAGAATTCTCAAATTATTTCAATAACGCAACAGACGCCATAACAATGTTTATGTTAAATGTAAGATAACTTCTTGATATATGCAACTAGAGGAATTATCGAGAGGTGTTATAATTAGCGGTCCAAAATGGCCAGAATCTATAAAGATAAATGCCTTTGAAAGCCTCAGAGATTGCGTACGCATTATTGGTGTTACAGCATCTACAGGAAAACATGTAGATCAAGTAATCCCATTAAACGAGTTGAATTCGATTAGCATAAGAAAAATAGAAAACGATTTCAAGGCTGACCCTTGGAAGGTATTTCTATCCTTAGAGGCAAAAAGGTACAGGTTTGCCGCAATGTATGATCCTTTGCTCGCAGTAAACGTTTCCAAAGTTGATCCATTACCTCATCAAATAGAAGCCGTTTACGGATACGTACTGAAATTATCTAGGATCAGGTTTCTTATTGCAGATGATCCAGGCGCAGGTAAAACTATTATGGCTGGCCTCATCATTAAAGAACTTAAGCTCAGAAATTTGGTGAAGAGAATTTTGATTGTTGTCCCGGGGCATCTAATGGATCAATGGCGACGCGAACTCAAAGACAGGTTTGAAGAATCTTTCAAAATATTAAATAGAGCTCTAATAAACGAAACCTACGGGGAGAATATCTGGGACGTTTTTGACCAGATCATAACATCCATGGATTTTGCCAAAAAGGATGATATTTCCAGATCATTGAGCTCCACCAAGTTTGATCTAATTGTCGTGGATGAGGCGCATAAAATGAGTGCGTATAAATATGGGTCCAAAACCCAAAAAACTGCTAGGTACAAACTAGGTGAAACACTCTCAAAGACCGCGGAACCTCACCTTCTTTTTCTAACAGCAACACCGCATAGCGGCGATCCAGAAAACTTCAGGCTTTTCATTGATCTTTTAGAGCCAGGATTTTTCTCAACCACTGAGATGCTGGAAGAGTCCATCAGAAACAAAGATAACCCACTTTTCATCCGAAGAATCAAGGAAGATCTTACAGACTTCGATGGCAAACCTTTATTTCTTCCGAGAAACGTTAAAACTGTTAACTTCAAGCTCTCAGACGAAGAAATGTACCTTTACAACGATGTTTCAAAATATGTTAAGGAGGAGTACAATAAATCAACAAAAAATGATAGAAATAGGAACGTGACCTTTGCGTTGATTATATTGCAACGTAGGTTAGCTTCAAGCGTATATGCCTTACTGAAATCCTTAGAACGGAGGAAGCAGCGACTTGAAGATGTGTTTAAAACCGTAAGAAATTCTAGTGAAGATCAGATAGAAGATGTGCCTGATCCAGATGAAATTGAAGAACTTTCTGAAGAAGAACGGTGGAAATTTGAAGAGAGGTGGGAAACTCTTAGCTTAGCTTCTAATTCCACTGAAATGGGTAAAGAAATAGGGATTGTAAAGAAATTAATTGAAGATTCCCAAAGAATATTGAAAGGCGGACATGAAGTAAAAGTGAATCGGTTGAAGGGAACACTATCTAAATTAAATGGAGAGTACCCAGAAACAAAGATATTAATATTCACAGAATCAAAGGATACCCTGTTATATCTCAAGGATAAAATTGAGAATTGGGGGTATTCTGTCACCGTAATACACGGAGGAATGAACTTAGAAGAGAAGATTCTGGCCGAAAAGACGTTCAAAAACGAAAGCCAAATAATGGTAGCTACCGAGGCTGCAGGTGAAGGGATAAACCTACAGTTCTGTAATTTTATGATCAATTTCGATTTGCCTTGGAATCCCAATCGTTTGGAGCAGAGGATGGGCAGAATACACAGATATGGACAGACTAAGGAGGTGTATGTATACAACCTGATAGCCTCTAATACAAGAGAAGGGCAGGTGCTTCAGAGAGTTTTTGATAAATTAAAAGAAATAAAAAAAGCTATGCAAAGCGACAAAGTATTTGATGTAATAGGCGACGTTTTTTATGGAAAAGACCTTTCTGAGCTGATGTTAGAGGCTGCCGCAAGCACCAGAAGTATGGATGAGATTCTTGAAGAGGTCGATATAAACATAGATGCTGATTACATGTCAGGCCTTAAGAAAAATCTAGGCGAGAGCCTTGCAACCAAATACATAGATTATACAAGATTAAAGGACTTAAAGCAAAAGGCAAGGGAAAATA
Source organism: Thermoplasmata archaeon (assembly GCA_021845325.1). The sequence continues at coordinate 639 of JAKBRR010000109.1, read as the reverse complement.
AACTTATACCAGAATACACAGAAGCATTTTTTAAACGATCTTTTGAACACATAAATGGTAAGTTGAAAGTTAGAAAAGATGGTTTCATGTCCATAGAATCCATCCCTTTTGAAATCATATCTATAGCTGAATCTGAGAATTTTCGTAAAAAATATGGTCAAATACTTAGAAATTATCCAAAGGTCACTTTTGATAAAGACCTAGCCGCAAAAGTAAGCGACGCTGAATTTGTCTCGTTTGGGCACCCACTTTTTGAGGCAGTCATGCAATGGGTCGAGACGAAATTGGCAAATGAACCAATAAGGGGCTCCGTTTTTATCGACCCAGAAGGAGCTCTTGATGGATACATTCTATTCTATGAGGGAGAAATTAAAGATGGCACCATGAAAACAGCGGGAAAAACCTTGCTTTCCTATTATATCGATAAGACTTCGCTAAACCCAAAAAAAATTTTACCAACGATAATGTGGGATCTTGCTGAAGGGTACTCTGAAGGTGAAACAATAGTCAACGAAGACGCATTAAAAGAAATCGCATTCAATGAGGCAATTGCCGATCTAAATGGCTACAAGAATGAAGTTCTTAAAGAAAGAATGAGACAGGCAGAGATCAAAGAAAAGTATGGTTTGAAATCCCTAG
>JAKBRR010000108.1 GCA_021845325.1 Thermoplasmata archaeon | reverse complement strand
TATTCTGGCTGCATCGTATATGCTGAATACTGTTTTATTGTGTAACGCCAGTTCGTCCAGTACTTCCTGCATCTTGAGATAAGCCACGAATTAGACATGCCAATAAACATTATTATTTTTATGCAACAGAATCACCAGAATTGTGGTGATATGGTAGCACAGATTATGTGAGATATGATAAATATTTCATAGTTACAATTTACAGTATTGCCTTAAAGTGTTAAGCAAATCCCGACAAATCTATAATGAATTTTTATAGTTTTGTGAGAAGGTTTTCGAAACCGTTCCTGAAAGCGTTAGCAAGTGCGTATTCAAGAAATTTAGAGAGGTTGATTCCGTATTTATGTGCCTTTTCTACGAGTTCTTCATCAACTTTCTATGTAAGATTCTTGTGCATGTTCATGCGCATTTTGTGACTCGATCTAATTACTCTTTCTTTTACATAACAGATCCTTTTTAAGTTTCTTGCAGTTTATTCTCGAGACGTTATTCTAAGGTTTGTTAAAATGCTTATAGATGTGAGAATATGTATGTGTCTAATATATATACCTGCCATGAATAGTATTCCCCAATAGGCTATGAAAAATAAGATGAAGGATGTGCATATCAGGAACTTCGATGATCATTACTGTAGGAATGGATCGAGATCCGTCTACGACAGGTAATCAAGGAAGACAAAGACACTTCCGGGAAAGTATCTTGAGGTTGTTGCACATCAGGTCCAAACCCACAAGATCTCGCTTCCTCTCTCCCCACCTGAATCCCGGCTATTCCAGAATTCATTTAGATCAAATCTCTTATAGCAAACATATGAGTGAGATACCAAAGAAGGCAAATGATCTTGTGACAAACTTGAAGATAGATCTAGGCATGTTACGTAAAAATTGGTGAGTTACGGTTTAATGGATTGATTTGTAAAACGATGTTTTATAATATATCCAGTTCATATTAGGCGCATGGAGACCTTGGATTCGATAGAAGAACTATCAGTAGACAAGAAAAAGGTATCGGAAATTTTTGGCAAATGGTCAGAATCACTTAGAATTCCAGTTGTTCAAAGGGAATTTGAGTGGAACGAGGATAAAGTCAAAACCTTGATTGATTCGATGATAAGGGCTTATCCCATAGGGACTATCATACTTTGGGAAACTTTTCAAGATTTTCCCAATTCTGTGTTGGTGGGTAATGATGTAGAAAGAGATAGAGGGGAGCCCACTAGATATATAATAGATGGCCAGCAAAGACTTTTGAGTCTTCTCTTAATGAAGAACAATTGGAAAATTAAGAGAGGAAATGAAGAATTGTCCCTTGAGAAAATTAGCTATAGTAATTCTTCAGAGAGTTTGCGTGTAGGATCGAGCATCGGTGTGGATGTGTCACTACTGATTAATGCAGCGATGGCCGAACCGAGTGCTTTGAATGAGTTATCCAGAGGATACCGGGACTATGATATAGCTATTGCAAAAGTGGGAAGAAGAATTGTCAACTATGAGGTGCCAATATATACATTGAAAACCCCCAAGAGTGCCATTATAAATCCTGAGATAATATCTGAGATCTTTTCGAGAATCAACCGTTCTGGCGCTCCCTTAGGAAATCTTCAAGTATTCCTTTCATTTTTTGCTGCAGCATATCCTGATCTTAAGGACACACTGCTATCCAGCTATAAAGAATTAAACAGGAAGTACTCGGATGAATACCCTTCATTGGAAGTAGATATCAGAACTACTTTTGGAAATATAGGGATTAGTCAGAACAGAATTACACGAATAAACTCCTTCAAGGGCGTTATCAATGAAATCCAAAAAACTTATGAAAATAGATCGACAGAGCTTAAAGAATTGGTCGGAAATTCATTCAGGGCTATCGACTTTGGCCTTAATTTGATTAAGGTAGAATTTGGAATATCAAGTCAAAAATACTTGCCTTCCCAAAACGTCATGGTTCCAATTTACATCTGGCTATTTATGAATGGAGTCTATAGCAACAGAAGTCTAGATGAAACAGATAAGAAACATATTCTCAAGTGGATTCTATTGGCATCAGCAAATGAAATGTATTCCTCCAATGCCAGCAAAAAACTTCAAGATAGTATCGACATAATTGAAGAAGATTCAGATTTCCCCTTAGATAACCTACTAAAACAACTTAAGAAGGTAGCAAACACCAAGACAATTGATAATTCTACCTTGTTTGAATATACTTATTCAAAAAATACATTAATGGTGTTGCTTGCTATTTTGCACAGAAAGAAAGCGTCTGATTGGGCTGGGCATCCTATCGATAATCCGGACTTAACAGTACAACACATTTTTCCTAGGGAATTGCTTAGAGAAGATTATGGACCGGAATACATAAACGCTTTCGCAAATGTAACTTTAATGCATAAAAGTGTAAACAGTGAAATCAAGGATCAACCTCCTAACGAATATTTGCTGAGATATCTTTCCGATCGTAAGTTGCTGTCTGACCACTTGATACCCTTGGATGAAAATTTATGGGAATATAAAGCCTTTGAAGATTTTTTAAAAAGAAGAGAAGAAATAATAGAAAAAGAGGTTTCCAAACTTCTAGAATCACTTTCTTGAACTTCAGAGTTTGCGATCACAAAACCCTTGCTGCCTGGCAAGGACAACTTATTCTTATTTTTGAAATTTCTTGACTTTTTAAAGAATTCATGTTAGAAGCTTTTTCTTCCGCTGTGATGTAAATAATCAATTTTATAATCGAAGGAAAGTTTGGTGTTCTGTATACAATGTTTTCTCCTTTATTTACTACTTGTAGAATGCTAAAGTTGCAGCTTAATGATCATTTATATAATTCCATGGTCAGCACGAACCCATAATACTTTCTGAAGTAATGTCTTCTGCCACACACTGCCATACATCATGGATTCTGTGATTTACCTACAACATCACAATTCCTGTAAAGGTAGAAACTTCGTCGCCAATTCACTAACTTCACCATCATCAATGAATTCCAGACATCTACAATTCTGGAGAACATACCTTATCGAGACTCAGCCCTCAATAATTGAATGCACTTTCTTCACGGAAATCTCGAATTCAGTAGATGCCTGTCTTTCAATTTTGTCCCTCTCTTTTGCGCTCTTGCTCAGGGTCGCAAAAGTCTTCTTAACATATTCATAGATGCTGAATAGATCCTCCTCGAATTCCTTACTTTCGCTGGTACTATAAGAGCCTGAAACCGACCAATCTTCTTCTGGTAGAATAATAAGTCCTTTTCTGAACTTGAAACGCACATTGTTTTTCTGATAGGATAAAATATATAATCCTGAACCGTATCGATATCGAACCAAAACGTCTAGATTTGGCGTGGTTCTGAAAAAACATTGAAGGAAATCCAACCAAAACCATTTGCCAAGTTGGCGGTTTGACGTTCTTCTTTATGGTGGTGAAGAATAAGAGATGATTGACAAATTCCAGGCCATACTTAACATCCTGAAATACCTTATCGATCTAGATGAAAACCACTACGATGAGGAAATGAAGTATGATACCCTTCATGGAATCGCAACAAACGCTTTCGAAAATAAGCAAAGAGATCCAAGAATAGCTGAATTTCTGGACGGCATGAAAATAAATAAGCTTATAGAAATATCTCGACGTAAGGATACAACATATTATAGAATTAGCGAAAATGGAAAGATAACTTATAAGAATACACTCAAAGAAGCTTCTATTATTTTCACAGGTATAATTCAAAAAGAATTGAGAGAAGAGGTAAGATTGAAATAGAACCTTCCGACCACTTCACCTTTTTTATCGACAAATCTTCATAAGGATTTCGGTGGGAAAATTCTTTTTACAGTAAGTTGTCCCTCTTTATGTTCCATAATTAAAACTGCAGCTTCCTTTCTTATTTTTCCTTCGTATCGTAAATCGTCCAAGGGGTGTGATTTGGAGAAATCGTCCATAACAATCATCAATAATTTGATTCTAAGTCTCCGCGGAAAATGCTTCATTTCAGAAATTATATCAGGGATTGAGTCATATTGGTTTTCTTGAAATAGCACTTTTACTAGGACTATGTTTTTCTTATTTCTTAAAGCGATGTCGTACTTTTCAAATGTTTTGTTGCGAGATGTTATATGAACATCATGAGATTTTCTGAACTCTGGTAGTACTCCAATAATCGCATCATTAATCTTCTCCATTAATTCTTTTTCATCAGATTGAGATAGATTTAATCTGGTTCTCAACCACATAGGATAGAAATCCGTAGTGAAAACCTTGAATCTTTTATAGCCTTTATATGAAATATAAATGGTAAAAAAAGATAAGGCAAGTACAGGAAAACCAAGAAATAATGTGATAACCGTCACAGTTCTAATTACATCTGTATCGTACGCTTTGGGAAGATAGATATATAGGAAGAAACTGACAGCTATTGCTATTATCCAGACACTTGCGAAAACTGACCAAAGGAGTACAAATTTGTAACCTCCCCTCATTCGGTAAATTGAAATTGCTGAAGAAAGAACATTATGTACCTTTGAATCTTTTTCTTCCGGCATCGATTAAGGTATGATGATACTTGTATATATAGGAGGTTTGAACTTTTTTCACATAATAGTGATCGAAAGTCAGTGCACTTTGAACTTTTATGGTATCACTATGAGTTTGTCTCATACCGGATTTATAAGTCCTGCTCAATTTTTCTAACTGAAGAAAAATGATCAAAGAGAAAATAACGAAGATGGAAAAGACGGAGGCTTGTAGAATTTTGAAAGACAGAGCATGCAATCTTTCTGGAGCACGTAATGTTGCTTTTTTCGTAGATTATCCACACCCTTACATCCATGGAAAAGTAAATGATGAACATTTTGAAGCCGAAAATCTCCTTAGAATGGAGAGAAAATATGGGAATGTGATTATTGCTAGAATTTACACTAAATTACCAGTCAAGAAGAGACAAAATATGGAGGTTCTCAAACTGGAAAGAATGCGGTTTCAGGTAGTGATCCGCCCAATATCTGAAAATGTCTATGAAAAATCTAAGGACGTGGACACGCTTTTCACGGCTGATGCCATTTGGGCACTTTATGAGGCAAACGCTGGCATCATAATCATTGCGAGCGATGATTCCGATTATGTGCCTATTCTTCGACATGTACGAAGAAAAGGAAAGATTGGAATTGCATTTTTTTGCAGCATAGAAGGTTCAAAGGCGATGACTAACGCATCTACAACTGTTGATTTAATTCCTTTTGTCAAAAAAGCGACATACCTAGAAAGTGAGGGAGAAGAGGTGACTGTCAGTGTTGAAGACTGAAAACAACGAATCTATTTCGCCAGATGATTCGTCAAGAGAACTTATTGCAATCTCAAGAGGACTTAACGCTGTGGGAACTATACTTTTAATTTCCGCCCTTTTCTTTTGGTTTTCATCCAGTGTTACTGGAATGCATTTTTACCTTCAAGCTGAACTACTTTTGCCAGCGTCCATTGCAATAATTCAATTTCCATTTATTTTGGAACCACGATCTTCATCCAAACTTTATCTCGCACATTCAAACCTTCTAAGCACAATAGGAATAATATCATTGCCTTTTCACGTTGATTCTTCATTATTTCTCATAGCAGGATTAGCCATGGCTTTTTTTGCTTTCTTCGTCAAGGGATTAAAGGAAGCGAAAAACACTGAATTCATTTGGTCCAACATATTGATTGCCCTAGGTTCGTATTATGTCATTACTGGAAATTTCATTATTGGCACCCCTATCCAGATCGTCGGTCTGGCACTCACATCCTATACTTTGACCAGAACGAGACAGTTCCATTTCTTAAATGAAACGTTCGATAATACATCATTCATATTGCTCAGTCTATGGGCTTGGGGACTATCTTTGTCGATAATTTATTGGCTCGTTATTACCGACTACTATTCCGGCTTCTCTTTTCTCGTGCAGGGAATACTTTTGATGGTTGCTGTTAGCAGGCTTTACCATGGCATATGGCCCATATACACGAAAAACCTTCTGCGTCAAGAATTAAAATAAAACAATTTATTTTTATTGCGTTAAGAACTAGTGCTTAATTGACTAAGGTTCCAATAGTATTTCTCAGTTGTGATCCCTTAACTTCCCTTTTCTTCCATATGAACGGTTTTGCTTTACTGTTATGTTCATTTACAAACGCCATTATAGCTTCTGAAAGTGCATCGGTGCTCCTGAAACTTGCCTCTTTAAGTGTTTCCCTTGAAAGTATGGAGAAGAATATCTCCACCATGTTTAACCAGCTTGCCGAAGTTGGCGTATAATGAAATTTAACATTGGGATGTTCTGACAACCACTCATCGCATCTTTTGTG
>JAKBRR010000107.1 GCA_021845325.1 Thermoplasmata archaeon | reverse complement strand
TTGAGAATTTAACATTAAATAGGGTGTGGGACGCAATTATTTTTTACCCTTTTCCTGAACAGTTCCAGGATTTTTTGTGATTATCACATAAACCCTTCTTCCTATGTATCTTCTGGGAATATCTGCCTTCCCTGAAGTACCTATTGGCGTCACTGTTCTCTCCAGAAACCCTTCTATCTCATCCTCATTCAAGATAAGATTACCGTTGTTCAATTCCAGTCTTCTCACCATGTATATGGATATCTATAGATAACTATTTAACCTTTCTATGCATGAACATCCATGCCAAGGATCTTGTCCAATGATATTCAATACAAGCTGGAGGAGATCAACAGCACACTGGGGAAGAAATATAAGATTGAACATCCCAAAAAGGAGAGGGACTGGAGAACATATGAACCTGAATTCTCCACCAGGATCAAAACAGCAATGAAGGATCTTGACCCCCTTATACAGGAAGCTGTATCTTCAATGAAGATCATTCCCAGGCCAGGTCATCCGCATTCCCTCACCCTGGAACAGAGAGTGAAGCTAATCCTGGTCAAGCAGCTTGTGGGTGAATCAAATAGGATGTTTGCGAACATGCTTGCTGTTTTCTCTATGCTTTCCGGAATAGATATATCATACAAAACAGTTGAAAGATTATACTCTGATGATGAGGTCATTATTGCAATTCACAACCTTCATGCGCTGATATTGAAAAGGAAGGATGTAATGAATTCTGACGCAACAGGTGATGGTACCGGTTATTCTCTAACCGTAAAGAAGAATTATGAATCGTATGCACAGAAACTGAAGGACATGGCAAAGGAGAATCCCGAACATGGTAAGGATACAAAGAAATCTAAAATTCATAAGAAACGGTTGTTCGCGTATTCCTTTGCACTGATGGATCTGCGATCCCGGCTCTACATAGCATTCGGTTCTTCAATGAAATCTGAAAGGGAGGCGTATGACAGGGCGATGGATTTTCTCGCAATTATGGGGATACACATGGATTCCATCCGTCTGGACAGGTATTATTCATCACCTTCATACATGGACAAGCTTGGCGGAACTAAAGTTTTTGTAATACCGAAGAAGAATGCGACACTTAATGGATCACAGAAATGGAAGAATACCATGAGGGATTTTATCGAAAAACAATGCCATATCTGGAACAGTACCATCAGAGAAGCAATTCAGAATCAGGATTCGCAGCAGACAAGAAGATGCTTGGCTGGAATGTTGCACAGAGGAGGGATGACAGAATAGATAACGCTTTATTCTGCACCGGCGTGTGGCATAATCTGTTCAATATGGGTAGGTCTTAGAATAGCGTCCCACACTCGCATAATGGGAAATATACTCATATCACATGAAACTGTAAGAAGGCTTGTTCCACCACCGGAAAGAGGCATTATGGAATCATTGTAATCGCCGGTTGATTTTTGTGCATTTTCGCCGGAATAAAAGTGATCCAGATCGCTGGTTTAATTCTGATCCATTTCCTTATGTGGAAGAGGGTCTGAATTGTACCGGCTGGAGGTGTGGAGGATGATCAGGGAAATGAAGGATAGGGGAATGATCAACAGGGAGATCGCGGGGAACCTTGGCATATCAAGGAACACAGTCAGTAAATTGCTGAGGACAACCAGACTGGCGGATCACAGGAAAAGGAAGAGGGGTTCAAAGCTTGATCCATACAGGGAGAGGATCAGGGCACTCGTAGATGACCACAACCTTTCGGCTGTCAGGATACTAGAGGAGATCAGGAAGATTGGATACAATGGCGGATACACAATACTGAAGGAATACTGCCATGAACTGCGAAAGGATCGGAGGATACAGGCAGTGTACCGCTATGAAACAGAGCCGGGAAAACAGTCACAGGTGGACTTCGGTGAATTCGGCCACATTGATATTGATGGGAAAAGGAGGTTGATGGAAAATGTCTCATTGGAAGACGGAATATCTGTTCAAAATTAAGGGGCGCAGATCAATCACTGAATGGATGTCGAAATCCTTCAGTTCCATCACAAGGTTGCTGATGGCTGAAACCGATACTATGTTGCCGGGCATGATCCTGTGGTGTACCGGTATTCCGGAATCCCCTGTCACTGCCATGACGAAGTTTATCTCCCTGTTCTCCCTGTTGGAATGGTAGTAATGGCCGTACTCTGCAAGATCATTATTCTTTCCGTAGTATCGTATGGCACTGAGATCATATACTATGCCGGAGGAACCGAACTCCTTCACTATACGCTTTGATATTGATCTCTGAAGGACTGCAGCAATATGGGGATTTTCAGAACCGATGAAATCGATCAGATCACGGTTCTCCTTCACTGTGCCATCCCTTATGCCAGTATGCATCTCAATGGAACCGGTGGAACCGAACATGTCCATTGCAGCCAGTTCAACTATCCTCCCTGCTGCATCCCTCATGTTTGTGAAACCGCTGATGGCAGGTATGAAATCATCCACTATTCCGAAATCTTCAGCATGCCTGTACATTATGTATGGTGCAGATTCAATGACCCTCCTCACCATGATCCTCTTCCTGGGTTCCTGTATGACAGTTTTTCCATCCACGGTAATCTCCTTTCAAAAATACACAGAATCCTGTTTCACTTCCTTTGTTCCCTTTATCCTGTGGTTTGTCACACACGGTAAACGTAGATGTTTTTTCCCTTTGGAAGCCTCCGGATGAATGTCATTTAGTGATAATTACACTACAAGCTATAAGAATCTTTTCCTTCACAGATACCTTAAAACAGGTTATTTTAGATAGAATGTATTGTTAATCATGGGAAAAGATAGGTTCCGGTATTTTGGCAGTATAAAGAGATCACTGTGCTCATCCAACATTATTGGATGAATGAGCAAGGAGATAAGAAGAAGAATAAAGGTAATTGACTCACTGCCGAATGAAAGTGCAGCTATAAAGATAATATATCTCAGAGTAGCGGGATTGAATGAGAAATGGTTCAACAGGGTCATAAAGGGCATTATAAGTGCAAGGATCAGATAAATGACATGTTCAGGGAAAGGCATCCTTAGGTTTACACATAATTCTAGACACTACGTCAATGGTTTTGTACAATATTAAAATGTATGTATTATTAAATATTATAAATCGTATTATACAGTATAATACAAAGCAAATATTTAATAACTATAAAGAATTGACTAATTTATGGAAAATAATGACTTATTTAATGTTTTGGACGCCTCAAAGGTTGGGTCATTTCAAAAAAAGTTGGTAACATTGGCTTCTCTTGGTCCATTCAGTGATGCATTTAATGAATTTGGGGTAAGTGTTTCATTAGTTACAGTTGGGATTCTATTTCACTTATCAGCGGTGTTTGTAGCTATATTGGTCGCCTCTTACTGGGTTGGCGTAGCATTAGGTGGCATTTTAGGAGGGATACTATCTGACTTAATAGGTAGAAGAAGCATTTTTGTATATGACACAATTGGAATGGCAGCTTTTGCACTGATCTCTGCAGTTTCATTTAACGGGATTTTCTATTTTATAGCTAGGTTTTTACTTGGATTTTTCATTGGTTTGGATTATGCAGCCGCAGTTCCATTAGTCTCTGAATATGCACCAGCAAAAGAAAGAGGTAAAATTCTTTCAGTGGAGAAGGTCTTCTTCAAAATAGGGGGTCTTGTAACAATAGGACTCAGTCTGACCTTATCAGTTCTCGTTTCGAAGGATCTTTCATGGAGAATAGACTTTGTAGCTGCTGCGATTGTGCCAATTATTCTTTTCTTTCTAAGAAAGGACATCCCTGAGAGTATAAGATGGGCTGCTGATACAGGAAATATGCACAAGGTAGAAGATATAAATAAGAGACTTAAGAAATATGGACTCGAAATAGATGCTACCACACTACCTGAAGGAAAAAAGAGGACTGCTAAAGAAAATATAAAAGAGTTCTTTAGTAAGAAAAATTCCAGAGTCGTGTTATATATATTCTGGATATCAACCGGTTATGCATTAACCGTAAATATAGCATCAGTGTACGGAACAGCCATTTTCACTCAGCTTGGTGCAAGTGGCACTCGTGCTTTGGAAAATACACTTATAACCGCCTTTTTTGGTTTATTCGGAGTCATTCTGATGTTGTTTATAGTAGATAAAGCTGGACGTAGAATGACTGGAACTCTCGGCTTTTTACTTACAATTGTCCCATCTGCATTGTTCCTAGTTACCTATATAACAGGCACTATTAATTTAAACATAGCAGTAATAGCAATAGGTCTAATATTCTTCATTAACGTTGGACTTATAGGCACTCTGATGTATATACCTTCTGTTGAGATAACTAGTACTCATCTAAGAGGAATGACGATTGGATGGGACAAATTATTTGCATTTGGAATGGCTTTGCCAGCACTGACATTGTACGCTTATCTGGGACTAAGGGATGCTTTCTTATTCGTAATCATAGCATCTTTAATTTTTGGCATAGGAACCTATTTTCTCACAATCGATTCTACGGGAAAAACGCTCGAACAAGCTGATTGGGAATACAATCTTGTGTCAAAGAACAAACTATACAAGGAGAGTGAAGAGAAATGAGAGGGATAGAAATAAAGGGAGAGAAGCAAGTAGCAATTGAGGATTTTCAAATACCTAACGTACTATCTAACCAAGTTTTAATACGTACAAAGGCCGCTAGCATTTGTGGAAGTGATCTCCATTTCTACAGGAGTCCTAGAGAAGAACTTGGAGAGAGAGTTTCCTATATAGCAGGCCATGAAGGTTCTGGAATAGTTGAAAAAATTGGAGAAAACGTAAAGAATGTGAGTCCGGGAGATAGAGTAGCTATATTTCATAGATATGGTTGTGGATATTGTGAGAGTTGTAGAAGGGGTTGGCCACAATATTGTAAAACCGGAAAAACTAATACTATGGTTATGGGGCAATCAGTAACTCCAATTTTGTCAACAGGAACTTTTAGCGATTATATACTGGCTCCAGATGAGGTTTGTTTCAAAATACCTCGATTTATAAATTTCGAAGCTGGTTCAATAATAGGCTGCAATGGGATTACGGCATTTAACATTATTCGTAAAGTTGGAATTAAAGCTGGGGACATCGTTGTTGTCTTTGGGCTTGGACCACTAGGCATAACAGCAGGTCTGATTTTAGAAAAAATGGGTGTTGTACCAATTGGAGTTGAGCTTTCAAGTGAGCGTCGTGAAATTGCTAAAAGGTTAGGTTTCCGTCACGTAGTATCGACGATAGAAGAATTGAAAATCACTCTAAATACATTATCAGATTCCACACAAGAAGTTGACGTTGCACTTGATTTCACTGGGAACAACGGAGCCATTAACAATGCAATAGAAATTGTTAAACCATTAGGCAATGTGGGTCTTGTCGGAATAGGACCAGGACTCAATAATACCTCTATAAGTCCAAAAAAATTCTTGGAACGTGGAGTTACTATTTCTGGAATATTGGTTGGTAATATTCTCAATATGTTTGACCTAATAGAATTCACTGAACTCCATAAAATAGACTTTAGTAAGATAGTTACGAACAGGTTTAAATTTGGAGAGGCGGAGAAGGCGTTCTCTATTGCAGAGAAAGGTTCATTTGGAAAGGTTGTCTTAATTCCTTAATTTTATATCTATTTTTTAAGCCCTAACATCGCAATCATTTAGGGAATAGATTCGTTCCAAGTATTTTATCAAGTTTCTCTGCAGATGCTGGCACCTCGCTCATTATCTCCCTCCTGCCGTCATCTATCATGTATACTCTTGAGTACCTCAGAAGTGCATCCTTCACGGAGAATTTTCCTGTGAGATCGGCAGCCCTTATGGGGACAAAGATGCTGTAATAAAGGTAAAGGGACAGAAACGATATGAAGAAATATCCCCTGACAGATTTATCACTTCTCAGGTACGTTTTGTCGTTTTCCATCTCATTTTTCATGGCGTCAAATGCCTGCTCTATCTCCTCTCTCTGCTTGTAAATCATGTATATTGAAAGGGGTTGGTTATGGATAGTTTAAACTTATACAAAGCTAAAGAGATATATATAACGAATGATTTATATAAATATATAAGGGAGGTAATGTAAATGCCTGGAAGAATATGGACTAGTGAAGAAAAATATAATATTATAATGGAATCATTCCAGAATCCAAATATTACTATAACAGAGATATGCAGGAACCATGGAATAGCAGTATCGTTATTTTATAAATGGAAGGATCAGTTCTTAGAAGGTGGAAGAAAAGGATTAGAAGGAAAAGATCCTGATAAGGCTTTAATGAAGGAGAATGAGAATCTTAAATCAATAATAGGTGAAATGACCATAGCAAACGAAATATTAAAAAAAA
>JAKBRR010000106.1 GCA_021845325.1 Thermoplasmata archaeon | reverse complement strand
GCAGGATTCCAGGACCTTTTTTGTCACTGCATCCAGAAACCCTGATACAAGAAAGAATATAGCCAATGATATGGATTCTCTTCTTGCCCTGTTCAGAAAATACTACGGAGGTACCGGATATGAATCGAGATTCATTGAATCTGTTATTCCATATGTGGGACTCACAGACAAAGCAAAAATAGATGACTTTGTGAATAAGAATAAGTCTCCTGACATTAACCAGGGAATTGAAAAGGGGGTTGAAGAACTTACCATATACCAGAAGTTAAATGAGAGGATGAAATAGGTTTTGAAATCAAATTTTCAAATCCATTATTTTTGTCGGTTCGGGCAAATCATTAATTGTCTATGATGATTAAAAATTTTTATAATTAAAGGCCTTTTAAATTTGTGATTTTGCATAAACTTTTATTCGACTGCGATTGAGAGTTTTCAGTAAGTGCAAATGTAACTTCCCCCATGAGGGTTTTATTTTACTTAGTCAACACTGGAAGGTTAATGTTTTAAATCTAATTCCTATGCAAATGTTTGCTCATATTCTGGAGCTTAGATTTAAATATAAGAACAATCTTTAAAATTACATGGAAAACAGAAACAAAATGGTAAAGAACATGAACCATAAGGGTAGGAAAAATGAGAAAAACCACAGAGGTTTTTTCCTGAAGGAATTCCTCTTAAGTTTAATTGTAGTTTCAATTCTTCTTGTATTTTTTGTTCCTGTTGCGTCTAGCACTCATACAACGCCATCCGGAGCTTCAAGCACAGGATTTTCAACATTAAGTGCACCACAGAACACGATTTTAACCCCTCTACTTGAAAATAATTATACTGTAAGTTTGACTGAAAGTGGTCTTCCTTCTGGCACATTCTGGTTTACCACATTTGATTCCTCAAATGGAAGCATTTTAAAAAATAGCTATACAAGTCATAGTGTGACAAGCTTTTCTGTGCCAGATGGAAATTATTCTATTAACGTAAGAGCATGCACGATGCTTTCTAATGAATACAGAGCCTATTTGGGAAAGTATAACCTTCAGGTTTTTGAACCTGTAGATTATGGGGAAGGACAGATAACGGTAAATGGGTCTTCCGTAAATATTAATGTCTCGTTTAGTAAGCTGTATTACATTAATTTCACGGAGTCTGGTCTACCAATGGGACGCAATCAAACCAGTATTTGGGGAATAAAAATCGCAAACACAACTATGAAAAATAATGGAATGTATCTTACTGCTTATGCAACAGACACCTTAAATTATTCATTGCCGGAGATTAATGGAACATGGTACTACACATTCTGTACGCTAGTATCTGGATACTATGCTCAGCCTTTAAATGGATCTACCCAAATATCAGGAAAAAACGTATCAATTGCAGTAACTTTTTCTACCAAGTCTAATGGATATTATGCTTTGAATTTCACAGAGACAGGCCTCTCATTTGAAACATCCTGGTCAGTGAATTTGAACAGTAGCATACAGTCATCACACTCATCAGTAATCTCATTTTTAATTCAGAATGGCTCTTATCCTTACATAATTGAATCTCCTGCGGGGTATTATGCGTCGCCCTCAAACGGCACTGTTCATGTAGATGGTTCTTCTGTGAATATTTCAATATCTTTTTTCCCATCCAAATCTAACATCCCGCCTATTTGGGCATTTTCAGGTGCTTATTCTAACTACAGCGTATCAGAAACTAATAATTCCAAAACGCTTAACGGCTATGTGTATTACAAGATTCTCAGTGTAAATGATACTTCACAAACTATCCATATATTAGAAGCGAGAGGAAATATTACCGGTCCAGTAAAAAATTCCTACAGTAATGTTTCCTGGACCAATGCCCCATTTGCCCTTAATCCAAGTATCTTTGCACAATTAAACAACGCTTCATTCTCTCAAAATGTCACCAAAGAAATGACCTATACAACTTCCATGGGAACATTTACTGTAGATGAACTTCATTTTAACTCTTCAGGGTCAGCCATTAAATTGTATGTTGACACACTTTCTGGTATATACGTTGGAGTTCAACTGCAAAATACAACTGTAAATCTAAATATGAATTTAACCTCAACAAATATACCAACAACTGTAAAAACACAGACCACGAAATACGATGTGATATTCACTGAATCAGGACTTCCTTCAGGAACGAGTTGGTCAATTACATTCAACGGAACAAAAGAATCTTCTACTACATCTACAATTTCATTCACGGCTCCTAATGGAACATATTCTTACACCGTTGGTAGTGTGTCAGGTTATTCTGCAGCTAGTGCGTCTGGATCAATATCTGTTAAAGGTGCTTCAATGTCCACGACAGTAACGTTTTCCAAACTATATTCAGTAACCTTCACCGAGTCAGGGCTGCCTTCAGGAACGAGTTGGTCAATTACATTCAACGGAACAAAAGAATCTTCTACTACATCTACAATTTCATTCACGGCTCCTAATGGAACATATTCTTACACCGTTGGTAGTGTGTCAGGTTATTCTGCAGCTAGTGCGTCTGGATCAATATCTGTTAAAGGTGCTTCAATGTCCACGACAGTAACGTTTTCCAAACTATATTCAGTAACCTTCACTGAATCAGGACTTCCTTCAGGAACGAGTTGGTTTGTGACTTTAAATGGCAGCAAAGAGTCATCTACATCGTCCACAATCACTTTTTCTGAAATAAACGGTACCTACACCTACACTGTTGGACAAGTTTCTGGATACAATTTAAGCACTTCTTCAGGTAATGCAAAGGTTATTGGTACCTATTTGAACATTGCAATAACCTATACAAATACGACAAACTCTAAAACCTCAAGCTTTACAATATCGCCATTAGAGGAATATGGCGCTATAGGAGGAATGATAGCTGCAATCGGAGGAACCGCAGGCATGATAATAAAAAAGAGAAGATGAGCGGTTTCTCCTAACCCTCTAAAACCCAGATAATCTGGCGTCTGTTGGGTAATGATGAAATCGTTTCTATACTTTGAAACTGGATATTATGCATTCTGCAGGAATACATGGCGCAACCTATAATAGAAATATATACATGGATAAACCGTGGATGATTCTCTGATTATAGACATAATAAGGCGATTACAGTGGCCATCTGACTATGCTCATATGAAATTAGCTTACGAAAATTTACGACGCCCTACCGCCTACTGGCTTTATCAGACAATTTCCAGCAATCAAAAAACACCCATGATAGAAAAGGCGTCTTCTAAAACCCCTTCCAGGAATTCAGTTTTCCAGCATTATCAAAAGGTTGTTGGTTCCATGATCCCTAGATTTATAATAGATCCGTCTCTTTTCTCGTATTCTACTACTTCTGTTTTGTTTATGGATGATTTATACCTGAATCAAACCCAATTTCAAAAAATATTGAAAATTGATGGAATTGAACTGGTTCAAAGAGGTCTTGGATTGGGTCCACTTGGTTTACATCCCACAATTTCAGTGAACGTAATGCACAAAACCGAGGATCAGCTAGAAAGAGCGATCAAAAATATTGTTTCTGTTTCTCCGTCCATACGTGAATTCTACAGAGTAAAAAATTATCTCTTCAACCCTAGAAACACTGAGTCAGAATATAACACAGGTGAAGGAGGAATCAATATTAAGAGTACCACAAGATCGGTTATCACTGGTATGGTGAAATATCCACTCCTACCATTAAACGAGCTTGCACTTAGAATTGGTCTTAAACGAAATATTGTGTACAGAGAATATGAATTTATAGCCCATTCTGGTTTTTTTAAAATAGAATACAGTGTATCTTACCCCATAATCTGCAATATTTCGCTATTTCAGTCTGGATTTCTTGTGGAAGAGGATCAAAAGGATGATCTGTTGAAGCATCTGAAATCTCTTCCACTGTTTCGTGAGAGGCTGCTGAGCACCCGGATGAGCTTTGGCAATGTTATTTATACTCTCAACTGGAGTAGAGATTACGTAGACTTCTTGAACTATCAAACCAGCGTTAAGGAACACTTAAACCCTGAAAATATAATGCTTTCAGTTTGGCAACCTAGAACACATTTTAATAAGAAACCAATCATCGATATGATTAATTCTCATTAGGATTAAGCGCCTCTACTGATTGTCATACCATGTATAATTATTTATTTTATCGAAATTCCTGTGCCACCCAAAGAATTAATTCTTGATACCCTCATATTGACTTATTAAGAATGATGAAGAACTTCTGATTACTATTGGCCCTCATGTATAAGAGTTTGGAGAACAGACCTTTCTGTTAAATTGATTCTATTATATCCTCTCTGAATGAAAAAGATTTAACTGGCCTAAGTGAGTTGATTTTAACACTCCACACTTATCATTGGCCTCTCCTTTGAACATCTCAGCATTATGCACAAGGAAAACATGTATGAAATACACCATTATTTCGTGTTTAGAGAGATCTTAATATAAACTATAAACACTAGAGCACATCTGAACCCAACTCCTACTAAGCGCAGTGCTGTCTTTGTCAAGATTTACAAAAATTTTGGTTTGGTATTCAATCCTTATTCATGTCTTTTTTCAATCTCTTTTCATATGTCTCAAAGATACGTGACAGACACTTTCCAAAGTTCCAATCGTGATCGCTGATTGTCATATTCGTTCTCTTTGCAGCAAATCTGGTCCTTATTGAATATTTTGTTCTTCCCTGTGAGTGATGCTTCATCACGTGAATATTCAAAGTCCCATTGTTCAGGCCAGCTACTTTTGTAACCCTTTGAGTGAATTTATCTGTTAAAAAGTATATAATATCGTATAAATCTGAATCTCCTGTTCCCAGCCCGGAAATATTAAGCATTATTCCATCATCAGATTTTTCCGCAGGGATTGTATTGAGAATGTCATCAATAGTTATTATTCCTATGACCCTGAGATCCTTTGTGCATACTGGCAGGCTATGAAGTTTGGATTCTATAAGTGTGTCTCTGGTATCCAGTATATTTTCTGATTCCAGTGCATAGACTGGATTTTCTTTAATAGACCCGCATATTATTCCCTTTTCCATATCTCCAGATGAGAGCTGCCCAAATCTGAGCTTTGCAAATTCTCCTCTGTAATCTATATCTGATATTTCATTGAATCTTATTATTCCAGTAATTCTACCCAGATCATCAACAACTGGTAACTCGCTTGAATCCTGCGACCGCATTATTTCCAATGCCTTTTCTGCATCTTCAGATTCCTTAACCAGAAATGGATCTTCAATTATTATATCCATGATTTTCATGTTTTCCATACCACTGAATTCCTCGATATTTTTCAGGATATCTGACCTGGAAACTATCCCTACAAGATGATCTTTCTCTACAACTGGTATGGCGTTATCGCCGCTTTGCTTTAATTTTCTCAATGCGGTTTCAATAGAATCAGATGGCGATAAAGTTGATGAAGTCACTGCCATATTTCCAACTCTGGCATTTATGCTGATACTTTTTCTCCTTAAAATTTCACGATATCCCAGCATACCAACGTACCTTTTCCCTGAAACAACTGGAACCTGGCTTATTCTGTTATCTTTCAGTTTTGAAATAACATTCATTATTGTCATACCTTCTTCTACACTTACTGGATTCTGCGTCATTATATCATTCACTGTTTTCATTTATATCACCTGCAATATCTCATTTTCAAACTTTTTCTCAATTCTTTTACATTATTCTTTACATCTTTACCCAATAGAGATTCTTCGATTAAGGATGCAATATTACCCATATCATTATAGCCCATCCTTGTTATCTCGGCGGTTCCGATTCGCCCTTCCCTATCCGTTATGATTCCATTCTCTTCAAGTTTTTCGCTGATTTTATGGAAATTTCCAAATCTGCCCTCGTTTTCAGTGGAAAGATGTACCTGGTGTGAGTAGGAATACCATGGAGAATATTTTACTTTTATTCCGTGGTCCTCCAGAGCCTTTCCAAGTTGCCTGGAATTTTTGCATACCTGAGACGCATATTCATCCCCATACTGCAGCATTTCTTCAGCAGCTACACCAAGAGCCGCAATCCTGTTTAAATGGTAATTATCCATTGTTTTCCACACTGTGTTGAATGACATTCTACTGCTCAGTTCCTCATCGTTTGTCAGGGCGATTCCTCCCTGAGGACCGAAGAAGGTCTTGTGGGTAGAACCGAGAAGAATGTCAGAATACTTAAGAGCGTCCGGCTGAAACTGTTTGCCTGCTATCAAACCCATTACATGGGAACCGTCATAGATTATTCGTGCATTGCACGCATCACCAATTTCTCTAATTCTCTTCATATCAAATGGCTTTACAAAAAAAGATTGCCCAAGCATAATTACAGAGGGATTTATAT
>JAKBRR010000105.1 GCA_021845325.1 Thermoplasmata archaeon | reverse complement strand
GATGTTTTTCATCTTTAATACCTACTGGATCCTACCAGTTGGAATTCTCTCATTAATTTGTGCAGAATCCCTTTACTCAAAAAACTTCTATATTTCATTTATATTTCTCGCTCTATTTGTACTTGCATATTCCTTATTCTTTAATTTTAATCACATTCGAATTATCGATATGTCTATAATACTTGGTTTTGGCTCAGCCTTTCTTGGGCACGATAAATTAATTTCATATTCTCGTGACAATGAAAATCAAAAAGGGCGTTCAGTTTCCAAGGAGGTTCCACGGGATCTTGTTCAAATTGCAGGGGGAATTGTGATCATTCTTGGAATTGTTTTTATTGGCATGGTAAAGGCGCTATTCTTCCTTACAATATTTATTTTAATATATTTCCTGATTATTAATTCTGTTAAGGATAAGCATGCCTTTAAAGCTGCACGTTTTCTGACATCTCTTGAAAGGGAGAATACAAAGCTTGGTATCGGTGCCTCATGGTTTGCCATAGGAATACTTGCACTGGTATCCGTGGCACATAACTTGAATTTCATCATTCTTGTTGTTATAGCTGTGACCTTTGGTGATTCCATAGCAACCATAGTCGGTTCCAAGTTAAAGGGTCCAAAATTATTCTTCAATAAGAAAAAGAGCTATTCAGGTTTTTTTTCCATGTTTGCAGTAACTGCCATAGCCGGATTCTACCTTTTGGGTATATACGGTATCATATATGCCACAGTTGCTGTTTTTGCAGAGGCACTTTCCACATTCCCAATCGATGATAATTTCTCAATTCCGGTTTTTATGACTATTGCATATGAATTAATCCTTTATATCTAATGTGAAAATATTTCACTTTTATATTTTTGCGTATAAAAATCACTTAAATATTGATTTGGCATCATAAGGTATCATGACAAAAACGTGCATCGTTGCAAGCGCTGCAATTTTAGAAGGTAACATGGCGATCCTTCAGTGGAATGAAAGTTTAAAAAAATGGATGTTAATCGGAGATCACTTCAGAAATGATGAGACTCCAGAGGAGGGAATTAAACGGATTGTTAAGGAGAAGACAGATGAAACTATAGAATTGATTGATTACACTAAAAGGGAAAAAGATCAGGATATGCCCTTGAAGTTAAGCATAAATCCCATAACAATTTTGGTTGAAAATCTCAATTATGAAGACGGCAGGCATAATCATATCGACATAGTTTTCATTGCAAAATTAAAAAACAAATCAAAATCCATAATCTCTTCCCAAAAGGATGTAAGATGGTTTCCCATCGATGAAATGCGGGACATTGAGATAGATCCAAAGGTTCTTGAAGTTATTGAACGCACGTCCTCATTTATTTATGATAGTATGGACAGCACTTAACCGGGAATTATAATTTTGCCTAGGAGTAAAAAAGAGATATTTCCTGACTAAGGAGTAAAAAAGTAAATGGGGGTCTTTTCGTTTTCGCATTCCTTAAATCCTGACTTTTTGTATATATTGTATGCAAAATTGTTCCTGTCTACCCATAATTGAACTTCTTTAATACCTGATTTTTTAAGCTCAAATATGGCTCTGGCAAGAATTTCCTCAGAAAGGCCTTTCCCTCTGTAATCACTTAGGACAAATATAAATAAAAGAAGTGGAATTTTTTTTAATTCGGTTGATCCATCAGTAAAGATCACTCCACCAATTGTGTTATTATTCTCCGAAACCAAATATGATATTTTCTCCATGATTTTACCGTAAGTACCATCCATCAAACTTTTGGACAGTAGCTTCGATCTATTATCCCCAGCTGGAAGCAAGATCCTTTCCGGTAACCCTCTGAAAGAGTCATAAATTAAATCACATGTCTCTTCTAAATTGCTGCTGTGAATATTTTTGAATTCAATCTTATCATTTAATACATAATCTGACATCACGTTATCGGTAAGTTCAAGCTCCATTCTGATCCTGTTAATCACATTGAAATCCTTTTTTGTTATAAGTTCCATGAAATTAATTGGTTCATTAAAAATCCCATTCATTATAATAGTCTTATTTTCCCTTCTTGATTCGTCTATTAACCAATCTACCAGAAAAGAAATTTTACCCTCATCTATCTTTGTGGACTGAAATCCCATCGTGGAATATATTCTCTCATCTTCATTTCCTTTAATGTAAAATGCATATGCAATTACCTTACCCCCAGTAACAATAACTCGAGATGGAATCTTATTTTCTATAAGGAGGGGAATAATAGCTTCATAAGACGACCGAATTTGATCACTGTCATAGAGTTCCTCCAGCCATTCAATATGATTCTCCAGAATGGAGCCCCAGTCAAGCTTGATATTGTGCATTTCCATATTAATAGTTAAGCAAATCGTATATTAATTTGATTCGCATCGTGAAACATATGCAAGACGAAGAAAGAACTAAAAAATTTAATGATTTATCTGTTAAATATTCTCAATTTTATAAGGGCAAAATAATGGTTCTTCCTAAAGTTCCAATCAATACTCTATCAGATTTTTCGTACTGGTACACCCCGGGTGTGGCAGAGGTTTCAAGAAGAATAGCCGCAGATTCAGATTTATCTTTTGATCTTACCGGCAGATGGAATTCTATTGCCATACTGACGGATGGAACCAGAGTACTGGGAATTGGAAACGTTGGTCCCGAGGCGGCTATGCCTGTAATGGAAGGAAAATCCATGATTTTCAATTATCTTGGGGGCGTTAATGCAGTTCCCATACCGATAAGAACAAAAACAAAGGAGGAGTTTATTACTGTCGCCAAGGCTCTGGAACCATCTTTTGGAGGCTATAATCTAGAGGACATTGAAAGCCCGAAATGTTTCTATATATTACGTGAACTGCAGAAGGAACTTACTATTCCCGCATGGCATGATGACCAGCTTGGAACCGCATGCATAATCCTGGCTGGAATTATTAATTCGTTAAGGCTCTCAGGGAAAAAGATTGAAGATGCACAGGTCGTGTTTATCGGTTCAGGAGCTGCAAATATTGCAGCCTCCAATCTTTTAATAAGTGCAGGCTTTAAACCGGGAAACTTAATTCTAGTGGATTCTAAGGGTATTCTTGAACCAGAGAGGGAAGATATTGACTCATTAATGATTAATAATCCATGGAAATACGAACTGGCTCTGAATACTAACAGAGATAGAAAAAAAGGAGGAATACCGGAGGCATTATCTGGCTCAGACATAGTTGTTTCAGCAGCTAAATCAGACCCTAATACAATTAAACCCCAATGGATTAAGAAAATGAACAATTATCCGGTTATATTTGCACTGGCAAACCCTGTTCCTGAAATATGGCCACATGTAGCCAAGGAAGGGGGAGCAAAAATAGTAGCCACAGGTAGGGGTGATTTTCCAAATCAGATTAATAACAGTCTGGTATTTCCAGGAGTATTTCGTGGAGTACTTGATGCCCGTGCAAAAGGAGTGAACTTTTCCATAATGGTTAAGGCTTCCTATGAAATTGCAGATTTTGTCTCAGAGTTAGACGATGATAATATAGTACCAAAGATGACTGACACAGACCTATATCCACAAGTTGCATCAGCAGTGGCTAAGGCTACAGAAGACGAAGGTCTGGCCAGAAGGACAGGGAGCAAGAAGATGTTTTATGATATTGCAAAGGATATAATTGAGGAGAACAGAAAAATATTCAGAAAGCTGATGGATGAGAAACTTATAAGAAATTTGCCGGGTGAGCAACAATGAAAGATGATAAAAAGATGAAGATAGAAGTAAGAGATGCAAGGAGCGAAGATCTTAAACCTTTTTTGGGTTTGATTGAAAGGATGAAAAGACTCAACGGGGAATTTGATCCATTATATACAATAGATGAGGAGAAGAGATCTGATGCAGAAAAATTTTATGGGAACTGTATCGTTGACACACAAAATTATATCGTTATTGTGGCTGAATTCAATAAAAGCATCGTCGGTGTGCTGAAAGCTGAAATAAGAAAGAGGATTTATTATAATCCAGATAAGGAGGCAAGAATTATCGATTTGTACATCATGCCTGAATACAGAAGGAAAAAGGTAGGAGCAGCATTGCTTGACTATTTTTATTTAAAGTTAAATAAATTAGGAATAAGTATTGTTACCGCTGAATTCCCGGCTCTGAATTTGATTGCCCTTAATTTCTACAGGAAGATTGGGTACAGAAATATTGGCTCAATATTCGGAACTACTATTGATGCGAAAAGGGTCAAATAAACCACTAAGGGATAAATTGACTTATATGACATATAAAAAGACGAATAGTTTAAATTGCTGAAAGTTGTAATGTCTTGGATGAATTGGAAAACTCTTTCGTCAGTGTTCATAGCAACGTTCCTTCTAACAACAATAGTGTCTGATACCTATGTTAGTTCAGGTTCTGCGTTATCAGTGACGACATTTGGTCCAGCAACCCCCATAAATAATTTTACCGGAATTGTAAACATAAGTGCAAACGGGAGTGTCAGTTACCACGGAACGGGGAACACAAATATTATAGATAGAGCTGGCAATATTTACACACTGGAAGGTGAAATTTTTGGTACCATCAACATAATGCACAATGTTACCATATTTAACGGTCAGAATTACACAATGTCAGGCAATGGCCATGAACAAAACTTTACAATGAATATTTTGAAAGCAAAAGATGTCTCGGTTAAAAATCTAAGAATTAATACTGATGATCAAGCTGGCATACTGGTAAATCAGTCCTCAAATGACACCTTTGCCAATTTGAATATTAAATCTGCAATAGTCGCTTTAATCATAGGTGCGCAAACAGATAATATATCTGTAGAAAATAGCGAGTTTGCTCTGAATACTTCAGTTATCGCAAAGGCATTCTTAACAAACACCATTTTAACTGGAATGATACCTTCAAATGGTAATTTCAATTCTATTGAATCATCGAAATATGTAAATTTTTCCAATGACATCATCTACAATTCAGCTTTAAATACATTTGGAGTTGGAGCGATCATTAATTCTGCCAACACTGAAATCTATAATATTACAGTGATTGCAACAGCACATACAGGGCTATGTATTTTAGGTAATTACACTTCTGTGAAAAGCAGCCATTTCAATGGTTATTTAAAAAATTCTATTGCAATTGGGCCACAAGGAAATTACATCAGTCCAAACACAATTATTTCTGGAAACAGTTTCAATATTAGTCCAGATTTTGACCCAACAGCAGGAAATCCAGTATGTGCAATTACTGCTTATTCATCAAACGTCACAATATCAGGCAACAGTTTCATGTTAGGAAATGCAACTTCAGGGAATACCGGCAGTCTCTTTGAGGCTTTACATTCAAGTTATTCTAACATAAATCTTGTTAATAACCATATAACGCTTAATAATACAGGAAGTAACACAGCCAGCGCTATTTCAGAATATAGTGGAAATCTCGCCATGAAAGGAAATAATATCTCAATGCTCAACACAATCGAGACGAATCAGGCTGTATCTACAAGCAATACAAACATTGTTGCCATGAATAACGATATTTATTTCTATTCCGGAACTCCTGTAAGTAACGCTGGAGCCGGGTTTCAAAGCACCGGAGGTAACATTACGGAACATGGGAACAGGATAGTCTCAGTGAGAGCTTCAATCATTGGAATCTCAAATACTAAACCTTCAAATATTTCAATTACGGAAAATACCCTGGAATTCTACAATTCGTCCATAACGAATGGCGTTACGCTTACTTTAATCAATGACGGGCAACAAAGTAACATTACCGGGAATTACATATATGAGAACTCTTCTTCATATTCTTCAATAGGAATTGATTTATATGGGATGAAAGCCACCTATCTTGGTAACAATACTGTAATTCAGAATAATGATAATACCAGTGTTTCCCTTGGGCTGTATTTTAGGAACGTAAATGGAACGGTGTTAAATGGAAATATGTTCGACCAAAAAGGTTCCAGCGCGCCAGATAGTATTGGAATTAAAATGTTTAACGCGAGCAAATCCACATTTTCCAATAACACTTTCCTAAACTATAATACTGATATATTTTCTAAATTGTCTTATAACGACTCCTTCTATGGCAATTACTTCAACAATTCCACTATTCCGCTAAATTTGACTTCCACAAATAACAGCATATTCTATCACAATGACTTTATCTATAACAAAAGGCATAACTTTATTTTGTCTTCATCATCAAATGATCTGTTTAACCTTTCAATGTCGGTTGGGGGGAACTACTGGAGCAGTTATAATGGATCCGATAAAAACAATGATGGTATTGGTGATTCACCTTTTGATATCAACGGTACATTCAATGACCAGTATCCTCTCATGAAGCCATGGGTAAGACCCGTAGTGGCGTT
>JAKBRR010000104.1 GCA_021845325.1 Thermoplasmata archaeon | reverse complement strand
TTCGTCGCCAAGTTCAGTGAGAAAAGGAAAAATCATAATTCTTCTTCCAACAACGAGAGCCTCTAATCCGCTGTCTATCTGTTTTGGGTCCCTCATTTTCACAATGGATGTTATCAAATATTATAAACATTCCTGGTTTCATAGTATTAAATATTTAACTATTCGACATTTTTTATACAAATAAAAAAAGAATCTCGGTCACAGGTATATTAAACATTATTTTCGGCTATTTACGAAATTATATTATCATAAATTATTTGTACAATATTGTGGCTTTTAGATACTATGTATCATTACTAGTAAATAATTAGGTAAATAGTTCAATAAATATGAAAATAGTCGACATTATAAATACGGATTTTATTATGTATCAAATAAAACTACACTTTTATAAGGTCCGATTTAATCTATGATACTAAAAAGGAAAACGAAGGAAGGATTAGATGATAAAAATTGAAGTTAATGATTAAACCTAAAGATTTTGGCTTCAAATATAGTACATGCAATTCATAGTAAAGACATCACTTGGAAAACCTAAAAAAATTTGATTTTTGATTATCAATTTGGTTTTTCTGAGAAATTCACCAATTAAATAATACAAGGTTTTTGAAAAAAACTGAATTATGCGAGGGATGGGATTTGAACCCACGAACTCCTACGAGACAGAATCTTAAGTCCTGCACAGTTGGCCAGGCTTTGTTACCCTCGCAATTAATCCGTTTATGCTTCGGGAATATATTAAAAGTGCTGAGATACGATGATAACCAAGAATGTTTCATGCCTTCAGATTAGGATTCTGGTAAATATCAGTCAACAAAAAAGTTAACAATTTTCTATTAATAAGTTAATGTTATCTTATAGGTTGTCTCAAATTTCACTAAATAATCGGAGAATGCAGGATTTCATCTTTTACTTGAATATCCAAGAACATTCTGGAAGCTTGATGATGTCCTTTTAGAGGGTCGTAATCTGTGTGAGTATTAAGACCAGAGTAAGTTATATCTATGTTGATAGATATCTAAGACTGAAATAGAACAGAGAGGTTCAAGAAATCCACCAATATTCGAAAAATGACCCACTCTTTTACCTTAAACAATTTCTTGATACGATTTTGTATGTTCATTCCCCAAGTATTGGTAAAATCCAATAAATTATGATTTAAAAGTCGATTTTGAAATGATTATTCAAGCCATAAAAAATGCCTAAACCGAAGGAGACAGAGGAACTGATGGCCATAAGGTATGAATTCACGAAAAAACGAGTTAAATTGTCCCAAATCACGCATTGAGGAAGCGCATAAATTGGAGTATATTGGGTGGACCGAGAACAAGAGTTTACATTGGGATTAAGTCTAGAATCTCGAATTCGAGCTTGCGCTTTGATAAACAGTAATTTCTTTTTGATACCTGAATAACAGTTAACCATTCTTAAACTGTATCCTTGAATTTAAATACGGTAGGTGTTATTTTCATATAAGTGTATACAAAGACAACTACATAGATAATTATACTTATAATAACGGCAATTATACGTACAATCACCTATTTCTATTCCGATATCTATGAAATACGTCTTGAATATAATGATCATTCTAACACAGAATCTGAAAAATATCATTTTATAATGTTATTTAAATAGATGTAGTAGTAAATCAATGTAAAAACATAAACGATAAGTCTACTACTTTACTTCTTCTAATGTAGTAAAATTACTAATTATTTATCGAAAGTAGCATAGAAAGTAACATGAAATTTTTAAACAACAATCAATTCAATTATTGTGAATGCACATGAACATTGGTAATAAATCTGTTCCGAACACACGTCTATCAACTGCAATCGAACTTACCAAATCTTTCTATGCACAGTTTGGCTTTGAAGAAGTAGATCCAGAAATAGCGGCAAGACATTTTGGGTACAGTAATGCCACAAATGGAGCATACAGATCTAAATTGGCAGACCTTCGTTCATATTCTATGTTTACTCCTCGTGGAAAGCCTCAAGTTTCAACTTTAGGTAAACAAGCAACATTCCCAGACAATGAAGAGGAAAGAATAAACGCCTCATTAGGTGCTTTGAAATCCGTCGATATCTATAAATTACTGTACGAAAAGTATACGGATCAACTGCCAAATGATATATGGGCTGACCTCGCTAAATGGACTGATGCAAAGCCAAATGAAGCCCAAGCAATTCAACACAAAGTAAGGGATGCATACCTTTCCGATATAAGAAAGATTAACCTGGATAAGATTACATCTCAACTAACGGCGTTAGATAGAGACGAAACTAAAAATTATGCAAAACTGAGCCCGAAGAATGAAACAGAAATCGAGACAGTGAGCGATGCTTCTGCCAAACTTATCACGAAGTACGGCACAGTCTATATTATAGACACAGATACTATTGACATTGCGAAAGCTTATTTAGCAATCTTAGAGAAGACTTTCAGAGAAAAATCTTCGGCGAAGCAAAAAGATGAGGCATAAGTCATGTTCCATTACTTACTTAGTGTGGAAGGAGGTGAACAGGGTAAAAGTAGAAAGCGAGCTTCGACTTGAGAAATGCACAAAAAATAATCTTGTGTATGAAGCCAAAGGGGATAAAGAAGCAATTGGCGTGCTATACATCAAGAAGAAGTTTCTTGAGTCAAGGCCATTAATAATTAAGGTTTCCATCGATATGAACTGATGCAAGCAATCTCATATCAAAATGAAACCAAGGATAACCAATTTACCAATAAGTATAAACTTATAAAATTTAAATTTTCCTTTTTTTACTCAATTTATTAGTTACACAACTTATTACATAGGTTTCATCTCAAAATATTCTCCTGCCCTAATATCAAAGATATTCTATGTCTTCAATCTCACTACATATTTCTATTGTTTCCCTTATTGTCTCTATGACCTGCATAAGATGTTCAACTTCAATGGAGCTAAGTTTCCTACCTATTCTACTCTTAAGCCACTTGTCTAACACTTTATAACCACAGACTTCATAATCCCAGACATTCTTTGGGACATTTGAAAAACACTGATCCTTGTTTATCCAAATATTGCCTTTTTGATAGTATATTGATTTAATTTCATTTTCACCCGGAATTTCGAAACCTACTTGGTTAGACAAATTTGAATTCATCAAGTGCAAATGAATCAACCTCATTCCAACAGAAGAGATTTTCTCAAACATTTCTTTATTTTTAGGGTACGGTATCTTAGGAAAATCAATTTTAAGCCAATCAGCAAACTGTTTCCTATATGAATTCGAGTTTAAAACACCATAGATATAACTAAGTAACTCTTCAGGAGATGGTTCTCTATTCAGGATTTTAGAGTACCTCTGAATAATTTCTTGTTTTATATTTGCATACTTTTGCCCTTCTTTAATTGAATAGAGGGGAAACATATAAGCAATCCCTTTGTTGCTAGTTGTTAGTCTAGCATCAATGATCGATTTTGAGACAAAAACATGGTTGAAAATTCCCTCGGCGACCTGCCTAACTGAAACTAGGGCGATATTACCATCCATCATGCAGTCCATAATCTCTTGCCTGGGCCTACAAATAAATCCTCGAGATCTACCGGTGTAATAAGTGAAACGTATATCAAAAGGTCTGTATAAAATTGGAACAATTTTATTCTTATCTGGCCCATCTTTTTTGATGTCTTCTTGGGCCAACTTAACCTTCCAATCTCTCACATCTTTCCCTAAATTGTATTTTGTCCTTGCTTCTTCAGGATCGTGTGCAATGAAATCATTTACTGTTTTCCATACTTCCTCTTTTGACCAGCCGATTGTTAACTTATCCCTCGCTGTTAATATTCCGACGTTTTTTGATGGAAATATTTCATTTAATGATGGTACATCTTGAAGCCTTTCTTCCTCGTTAAGAGTGGTAGGAACGAATAGATAATGTGGGGGTTTAGGTTCAAAAGTCTCCCAGTTAACTGATTTTATATTTCTCCTTTCCAGTATTTTGTATTTTTCTTCTCGTAGGCCCCAAATGTCTGCATAAAATATTTTACTATTTTCTGCCCTTCTTTTATTCTTTACGAAGATTGAAATTGAGACCCCTTGTTTTATGTCAAACACATTTTCATCTTTAGATCCGTCAGGACATTTTTCCTTTTTCGAAGAATTTCCGTGTAAATTAAGACTATAAATCTCATCAAACGAGCCTAATAATGAGTATCGCATTCCTCTAAATGTCGGATTATCAAGATACGCATGATTCGTGATGAAAGCCAGTACTCCCTCATCGAGTTCATCAATCTTTTTTTGTGCAAATCTTATGAATTTTACATAATCATCTTGCAACCACTTCGGATTCTTTTCTTTTAAGGCCTTTCCTCCTATCTTGTAGTACCCCTCATCTAAGGTTCCATCGGACCTTCTATATTCTGCTTTAAGCAACCTATTTGCCCATTCTCCCTTATTCGAGGATTCCCCAGAATATGGTGGATTTCCTAAAATTACCAATATTGGTTTTTTCTTAACCTTGCTTGCAGCTTCGCCTTCTTGAGTTATCTCTTTCATAAAAGCGTCCAAAGTGTTGGGGTTGTGCTCAAATGGCTTTTCAAGAGAATTAGTTAAGTAGACTTGTACTCGTTCTTTACCCTCTATGGTTTCGCCCCAATTCGAAAGCTGTCTGCTTAGCTTTAGATGGGCTAGGATATATGGTGGGATGAGCAACTCGAAACCGTAAAAATTTTTTAGAATATGGTTATGGATTTTACTGGGAATTAATCCACTTTTTTTGGAATACGATAGCTGAAGTAGAGAACGAACATACACAAGATTAAGAAAAGTACCAGTTCCTGTTGCAGGATCTAAAACTGTGACACTTTCATCTGCGAACCCGTCTAATTTCCCAAATTTCTCTTTTAAGACGATTTCCACGGATCTTACAATAAAAGAAACGACCTGTCTTGGAGTATAGTAGACTCCCCTTGATTTTCGCTTTTCCGGATCATATTTTCCAAGAAAATCTTCATAAAATAAAAGGAATGCATCTTTCTCTTGTTCAGATTTATGACCGGTCCTTTCTGTAACATCTTGAAGACTAGATTCTATGTCAGATTTGTTCAATATATAACAAATCTCGTCAACTATCCATTGCAAGTTATCCGGCAACAAGAAACCTGCTTCGTGTAGTATTTTCCGAATAAGCCCTATGCTTTCTGGTATAAAACTAGCTGCATTGCTTCTTGAAATAAATTCCATTAATGATTTAGACTTATTAGAGTAAACAGTTTGGTAATATTTTCCAAGGAATAGTCCATATCCAATTGTTTGAGCATAAGCATCAGCACAGTCATCTATTGTTATCTCGGGAATCAACTCTTGAATAAGTTTATAAAACTCCAACACACTTGAAGTTGTCTCTTGAAATTTTAGATTCTTTATGTCCATTTCAAGTTGATGTTTTGCAAGTTCTTTTAGAAGCCTGCACTTCTTTGCCAGTTCATTTGCAAGAGATTCTGCAGTTTTTATCATAGGTAAGTCAAAATCAAGAAAGGTCTGAAATAGATTCTTTAGTGAAGCAATTTTCTCATCACTAACTATCCATTGTTTTTGGCTAATCATATAGTGGGGTATCAGTTCTACATCCCAAATTACGGATTGATTTCTTATAAGCAAGAATCTTGAGTAGTTTGTTAGGATTAGATTGTCAATGCTTGCTGTGTATTTCTTAATCTGGTCGCTTTCCAAAACTGAGGCAAGGTCAAAAAATAGGTCCTTTGTCTCTATGTACCCTATATCTACTCCTTTGAATCTTGCCTTAAAATCTGGTCTGCCAATTAAATTTTCAGGCTGCTTTGCCTCTTCAGTGAGTCTACAATTGTCAAAAGCTTCTTCAATTAGATTTTGTAATGGGGTTCTATATGACATTTCCGTACAGTCACCTTGTACATATGTCTCTTTCAATCGTGTTATATAATCGACAAATATGGATTTTGTAACCACGGATTGATATATGAGAATAATTTAGATAAAACTACTCTTGATAATTGCAAGAATCTGAATCCTTGGACCTTAATGCATTTGAATTTTTTAAAAGTAAATCAAAGACTTATTGTCTTACCCATAGAACTTTTCATACAAGACATAAGTTCTCTCTTTGAGCCCTATTTATATTGTAAAAAGAAAGTTAAAGGGTGTTTATTCTCAGTATTTATTCTAAACAGCTATAGAAAGACTATAATCTTTTCTCGTTTATATGAAAACTAAGAAGAGAACCACAAATTATCTTACCACTTCTATCTTTTTATATAACCCCGGAATCGGTATCAATGATTCCTCAGGGTGGCATGCCTGATAAAGGTGAACTTGTAGGTTTTGAATTAGAAGAAGAACCAAAATGGATAACCGTGAAGCTGG
>JAKBRR010000103.1 GCA_021845325.1 Thermoplasmata archaeon | reverse complement strand
GCAAATAGTCGAGGAAGCAGTGAGAGTTGGGGGCTTGACAAAGATATCTTCGGATTTCTATCAGTTCGACCCAATAGGTGCAAGCGGTATAATCCTTCTTGCCGAATCACATTTATCTTTCCATACCTGGCCCGAGCACGGTTTGGTCACTCTTGATTTATACACATGTGGGGATCCCTCTAAGGCGGAAATAGCCTATGAATATATTCTTGAGAACCTGATGCCAACTTCAGTAAGTACGAAGAGGGTAGAAAGAGGCAAGATGATCGGGGAGAATATTAACATAATTCAAAGTGATCACACAATACTCGCCTGATGTCTTTCAAAGGTATATTCTGTCTCATATTTCTGCTACTTTTTTCAATTATATTTGCTTTCATTTCCACATTAAATTTATTCATAATAATTGGCGGGGTTGTCCTAACAATAATCTCATTTGCATTCGGGGGTGACATTTTTGTTGATGAGGCCATTGGATTAGGAACAAAACTTAGACTCACTAAAATGCAGACCGGAGCAACATTTTTATCGTTTTTTTCCATAGTAGATGAAATATTTGTAGTTTTGAACTCATCACTGAGAGGATATTCTTCCATATCATTCGGAGCAGTTGAAGGTTCAAATCTGGTAGCGATGGGAGTTTTTCTCATATCTGTAATTGTTCTTGGAATTTCCATTAAAAAGGAATTCAGCTTTGACCTGGCATTATTGACTCTTATAATGTTAATACTTCTGATATCCTCATTCTACTATACATCAATCTCTATTTTTTTAGCAATTTTACTGATAATTATTTTTATTGTGTATATTACAAGAATTACAGGGCATAAGGGAACTCTGGGGATTCAAGAGCATAGCTATAGTTTCACAATATTTGTTGCTTCTGCGTTATTGGTATATTTTGCATCTCAAAATATTGTTACCATTTCAAATTATTTCTATATTACGCTGGGTAACAATCTGTTTTTCTGGGGCCTGATAATTGCAGGAGTTGCAGGTTCAATTCCGGAGGGTATAATGTTCCTGATTTCGCTGAGGAGGAATGAGACAGATACCGCAATAGGATTAATACTATCATCATCAATCTATAAGGCAACAATTCTTGTTGCCATTGCAACGTTAATATCTCCTGTTGCTTTTAAAGGCAGCAGATTCTCAATCATAGCGTTGCTGGGAATTTCGGCTTTTTTGTTTGTTTATGTGTTATTAAGAGGAGTGATGTCAAAAAATCACAAAAATATCACTATGCCCTAGTTCCCCAAAACTTGTTCTCCTTTCTCTTGATCTTAATGATTTCTTCAAGAGCTCTCATTGTGGCCTCATCCATAGGTCTTAACCTTAATACCTTCACAGTTTCTTCTGTAATATCAGTGTAAATTGGCTCATCTGGAAAAATCTGTCTGTTTAAAGTTACTCCGTCAATGGCAATGGCCACCTCGGATGGGGCCTCTGCAAATTTCTTTGAGAGTTCGCCTTCCCTTATGCTCTTAATAGTACCTGCGTATCTCCCATCTTCACGTATTAAGTTGTCTCCTACCTTTATTCTTCCGCTTTCCATTTTAACGCCAACTATGACAGGTTTGTTTGCTCTGAATATGTATTCTGGAATAATTTTGAATCTGGACGGAACAGACATCCCTTTTTTTCTCTCTTCTTCAATCTCCCTGGTTCTGTTGTTAATCCACTCTTCGCACTGTTGGACGAGGGCGTAGATTATACCTCCATTTATAACTCCAACATCCTGATTCAAAAGAACCTCCTTAGCCTCCGGAAGGATTTCAACGTTAAAACCAAGGATTATGCGATCAAGGGGTTCCTGTAGTGTTGCCACATCTATGACATCTCTTCTTGATATGAGACCAATTTGCGCATTCCTGATCCTGATACCTTTTTCAGAAAGTTCGTATGCAATGGCTTCGAGGGATCCTAAAGTATCTGCCCTCAATGTTACCCCATGTTCAGAAAGATCTATGGTTACAGCCGTTTCTTTTAAGATTTCCTCATAGGCTTCCCTCTCGTCATTTTCAATCTCAATAAGGGGTGACCCGGGAATTACATTCAATTTATCTGAGATTAGTATTCGAACGCCAGAGGCTGGTTCAACCTTCTCTACTTCAACGAGTTTTGAACTGCTCGTTTTCTGATTCAGAAATAAGGCCTTTATTTTTGTTTTTGCAGGGCCTTCCCTTGTGTTTAAGGCAATTAATGCCCCTTTTCTCAGCTCTCCCTGATAAAGTATGGAATCAAGAATATTCCCCAGTGATTCTTCTTTCTTTACTTCCATAACAGTAGCTCTCGCAGTTCCATATTTCCTTGATATGGATTCTTCGAGAAATTTCTGGGCAAGACCAGCAATAATAAGCAAAATGTCCTGAATTCCAATTTTATTTTTGGCACTTACCGGAATAATGGCTACATTTTTTGAGAAATCTGTTATCCTGTCGTATCTTTCAGATGGGAATCCAAATGTATAGAGTGAATTTACCACTTTGTAAATTTTCTCATCAAGTGTGTTCTTAAATTCATCCCTCTGCGCGGCTAAGAATGTCTTAAAAGAAGAATCTTTCACAGGGATTGCAAAATCTATAAGGTCTACTTTATTGGCCGCAATAATAAACGGCGTTTTGAACTTTTTTAATATATTTATTGACTCTTCTGTTTGAGGTTTAATTCCTTCATTGATATCAATAACCAGAATTGCAATATCTGCAAGTGCTCCACCCCTGGATCGCATATTTGAGAAGGCGACGTGTCCAGGAGTATCAACAAAGAGAAGTCCTGGTATTGTAAAAATAGACTTCGATCCTGTTTGTTGCGCTATTTTCTTAATTCTCGTAATATCTATTTCGGTGGCACCAATTCTCTGGGTAATTCCACCTTCTTCCTTTTTAGCTATTGAAGTTCCCCGAATAGCATCTAAAAGCGTTGTTTTTCCATGGTCAACGTGACCAAGAACGCAAACTATTGGTTGCCTGAGCTCCTTGCCTTCGTTCTTCATCTCTCAAAATAGAACCTCATCACCGTATTGGAAAGGTAACATTTCGTTGTTTTTGAAGAATATAGAAAACTCATGCTGGAAAGCCTCTGGTGAATCTGATGCATGTATGATGTTCTTTTCAATGCTTATGGAATAATCTCCTCTTATGGTTCCAGGGGTAGCTTTACTTCCATCGGTTGTACCACATATAGATCTTACAACGGATATGGCATTGTTTCCTTCAAATATAATTGCAACGATAGGGCTGGAAGTAATATAATTCACAAGATCCGCAAAAAATGGTTTCCCTTTGTGGACTGAATAATGTCTCTCAGCTTCATCCCTGGATAGCTGGAGCATCTTAAGACCAATGATCTTGAGTCCCTTAATTTCAAATCTTCTTATAATCTCTCCAACCAGTCGTCTTTTCATTCCATCGGGTTTAATGAGTACAAGTGTCCTTTCCTGCATTTCACTCACTGTTTACCGGGGTATCCTGTATGGGTTCTGGTGCAGATTCTGTAGGAGCCTCTTCAACAGGAGGCTTTATGGAATCCTTTCTCATCGCCTTGATAGTGTGATATTCCTTTGTCCACTTTGTTCTTCTTGGAACTCTCTTCAGGTTGATCATATTTACTCTGCATTTCCTGCTGCAGAAATCAACTATGTTCCCGCTTCTTCTTACATAAATAGTACCGGTTCCTGGTTCAATATTGGAACCACAAAATCCACAAGTTTTTATTGCCAATATTATCACCGTATTGAAAGTTTTTTAGCCTCTCTGGCTGTTTCTCTTAGCATTAATATATCTCCGACCTTAACAGGTCCAAGAACATTTCTTGCTATTATTCTTCCCTGATCTCTACCCGATAGAACCCTAACCTTCACAGTTGTTGCTTCCCCGGTCATCCCGGTTCTTCCCATTAATTCAACAACTTCCGCCTGAGTAGCTTCATCTGCCACTTAATTCACCTTATTTCTTCAAAGAAACAAGTTCTGAAGTAATCTGCTTGTAAAGCTCTTCGTTTTTTCCATAATCAGTAATAGATATGGAAGCAGCAGCTGAAATTCCGACTCTTGTACCTAATTCGGATTTACTTTTTGCATAAGCATATGCTACTTTTCTCTCTTCGCAGAGCATAGGCAGGTAATATACTACTTCCGGAGGTGTAACATCCTCTGCAATTATAACTATCTTGCTTTCTCCTCGCTCAATAGACTTAATAACTTCGTTTGTACCCTTCTTTATTTTTCCACTCCTGTAACTATTCTCTACCAGATCAAGTATCTTTTTTTCCAGCGTCTCGGGAGTTTCGAATTTAACAAATGACTGTTTTTCCATTTTATTTTCCTCCTTCACTTTTTAGTATCACCTGAGCCTAAGACGCTATATATAGTTTTTTTTATCTGAAAAATCTGGAAAATTGTGCCTTTCCTAAACTCACGATGGATTGTTTTCAAGTCTCATCATGGAATCCAGAGAGTTTGTAACAAATGACTCCGGTATGTGTTCCATAGCAGTTATGGGAAGAGGTATTTTTCCTCCAACTTTATGCTTTCTGTAGAACAGGTAATAATACGCGGATGGGAAAGGATATGAACTTAAAATTCTAAATACAAAATCCAGGTTTTTCTGAGCTTCTTCAGCGCCCTTGAAGTCATTCTCCGCAAACAGGTTTATTACCTTTTTAGCTGCGGACGAAACGTTTGTTGATCCACAAACTCCGCCACTACACCCTGCAACAAGAGACTGAAGGAGTAAATCATCCTGCCCCTGATAAACAGGCAGTTTGGAGCCGAAGTTGTATATTACATCATTAAAATATCTAATATTGCCTGAGCTCTCCTTAATTCCTTTTATTTTGCCCCCTGCAGCATCAGTGATCGATTCAATGGTCTGGGTTTCTATTGAAACGCCTGCAAGTTGTGGTATATTATAAATGATGAAATTTGCCTCAACCTTGGATATAACCTCACTAAAATGCTTGATAATCCATGGTTGTTCTGGTTTTATGTAATAGGTTGGCTGAAGAACCATGTTTGTGAATCCAAGATCAAAAGCATATTTTGCCAGTTCAACTGCCTCTTCAGTGTTCTGGCTGCCTATACCTATGAATATCTCCTTCTTCTGGGACTCCTCTGAAACGATATTTAAAAAGGCCTTCTTCTTATCCATAGTCAGAAGTGAAAAAAGGCCCGTGCTTCCTAAAGGAAATATGGAGTTAACACCCATTTCAGTAAGATCCGACATAAGGAGTCTGTAATATTCTCTGCTTGGCGAGTAAGAAGCATCAAGTGGGGTTATTAGAGGACAGATCAACTTGAATTTATCCATTGTTGATCATGCATTCATCCCTTATCTTGATTTTTATCCTTTCTGAACTAAAAGACTATTTTATTCGAGGCGATAAAGGCGAAGAAACATTAAGTACCCATTATTATAATAAAAATCCATATTTATCCTCCTACTTGAGAGATATCTTAAAATAAATCAACTGAAAGAGCCTTTAATTCAATCAGAATACCGGAAACAAATCTTTGCGCCTTCATGAGTCAGACCCGGTCGGTTACCGACTACGATCTGCAGGAAACCCCAAAGTAGGCGTTCAATAAACAGGATATAAATTAGTAAAAAATGAAAAGAAATGAAAACAGCTTTAAGCAGTAAATCATTGGCATATTTGCCAAAGATTATTTATTTTTCTTAAATAGAGGTTAGATGAAAAAAATAATCGTTATAATTATTGGGTTTATACTATTATATTCATTCATATCCGTTTCAGAAAACGGAGATTTAACTCATCATAATTACCACGGTATGAATCTATTTTCGCAATTCAACAACTTCAATGAAAATCATCCTGCTGATTTTTCAACTTCATCATACTATGTATTTTTTAACGAATCAGGCTTATCAGGTGATTCAAACTGGTCAGTTGTCCTCTCAAATTCTCAAGGAAGTGTTTTACAACATGCTACATCAAATCAAATTATATTTTATGTTGCTTCGGGTAACTACTCTGTTACGATTTATGTTCCAAATGGTTATACCATAAATTCACAGTCTGGCAAATCATATTCCATACAAAACCAGCAAAACGGTGCCGGCGGAGGCAAAAATATATCAAAGGGATATGTGGACGTTAAGGGAAATGACTACATAAATGTAAATGTCACAACTGACAATAATGGGAGTGATGTGATTATAGTGGCTTCAATAGTTGTATCTCTGATAGCAATACTCTTTGTTTTATATTACTATACAAGGTTCAATGCCAAAAACAAGGCAGGAGTCAAATAGGCAGTGCAAATTTAAAACCTTCCTGACGATATATACTGAATTTCTTCCACCAATATGGAAATCCTTATTAGAGAAACCAGTTATAATGTTTAGTGAAAGGCTCTTCCGTGAATG
>JAKBRR010000102.1 GCA_021845325.1 Thermoplasmata archaeon | reverse complement strand
TTCTTGATTTTAGTCAATTGTAGAGAAGGTATCCATCTCTTAATTTTGAATGTTGGAAAAATTAGGATAGTACCCGGATGAAACTATTTCTTGTATTACAGGTAATACAGTTATTACAATTTGATAAGTAAATTTCTCTGTAGACTTGGTGATTGTTTGTTCATGCACAATTTGCTTTGAAAAACGAATTCAAGAGACCTCATAGATTCCCCAGATACGCACAAGCTAATGATGTCCCTAATTTGTAAAGGACGTATCCGTTTATCGCTCCAATAATCCCATTGAAAGGCATTGGACTCAGGAACGCTGCATTACCAGAAGGCTCATTCACCCTGTACCCAAATGACTTCTGCCACAGTAGATCACCTGATGTATAATTCACTATTAGGAAATTGGAATGTGTTCCATAGATCGGACTGGATCCCATATATGTTAACAACAAATCATTGTTTCCAATGAGGTTGGTTGAGGTGAACGTCCCGAGAGGAAAGGATTTTTCGGAAATATTCCATAGACAGATTCCTTGGGAGGTGTATCCGATAAATTGAACATCAGGATTTGGATAAACGGGTATATTGTTTCCAGACCCATCTCTTCCGAATATCTGGAACGAGAAGCGTAAGTTGCCAATCACATTCATGGAGTACAATGCAGTTCCAGGGTACTTTGACAGAATTTGATTAAAAAAGCTGAAAAGTTTTGTTGTGATATTTGTTGTTGAGTTCCACACATATACAGATATTCTTCCAGAGGATTGGTTGGAAACGTATACATTCTGGCCCCTTACATTAATATCTGAAATTGGTAGGTAAGTCACTGTGATTTTTCCAGTTTTGGTATTTTCCACAATTGTTCCATTTACCCACTGCAAATGCAACACCTGAATTGAGCTGGTTGTGTGAACGCTAATTGAGCCGGTTCCATATGAATTGATTGGAGGGAACGTTATGTTAACCGTTCGCGCATCACTAGCACTTCCATTTTTGAGAGAGTAAAAAATAGATTGAAAATAGTTAGTTGACTTGGTCTCGTAATTCGAAATGTTGGTGTGGATCACAAGATAAGATAGAGATAGATGAGATTGTTCGAATGACGCTGTTATAGATTCAGGATAAATTCCAGAAAAATCTGTCTTGTTATTCGAGGAAGAAAAAGGGGCTGTGAGATTCTCTTTGCTAATCAAATGGCCATTAGTTGAATTGAAGGAGTATAAGTCAAGTGTAGTAAGGTTCTGCTCCGGAACAATCCATAAGTTATACCCCAATAGATAGACAGTATTGTTGGAATACCATAGAATGGGGCTTTTAACCTTGGAACTTTCAAATTGAAAATTACCATAGAATTGAATTGCCTTCGATTCCCAAAGAAGATTGCCAGTAGTGATATTTAATGCTTCAACACTGTAGTTGTAAAGATGCGACATGAACATGGTCTTGTTCTCTATCTCATAAATGCTTACAAAGAACGCAT
This sequence comes from Thermoplasmata archaeon, assembly GCA_021845325.1. The sequence continues at coordinate 4,953 of JAKBRR010000102.1, read as the reverse complement.
TCGATGAGGCAGTAGACGAACCTATATCACCCGAAACGCCCTTTTTCCACAGGTTATGCCCAAAAGGTGTAGAACTGATCTCTAACCCTATAGCAGAAGAGACTACTAAAAGTACAATTATCAAGCTTGCAGCCACGATATACTTCTTATTCCAGAAAATCTTCATACATCAGTATTAATTTAAAGACATAATGATATAAATACATTCACCACTAGAAGGTTTGATGTACAAACCCTGTAAAATGCGGTTTATATGACACTTGTGAATATTATCATATGGCAAAAGAAAAGCCTAAAACGGAAACAGAGGAACGGCCAGCAATAAAGAAGGAGTTATGGCAAAATATTGGAAAAAGAATTTATATAGTGTAAACATATGAAAACATATGGTATCAAATGTTATCGCAGTGAGAATAGATGATAACACTTCCGATCTAATTGACAAGTTGATAAAATATAATTTAGCCAACAACAGGGCTGATGCCCTAAGATGGATTATGCAGAATGGTATGCAAAATGCAAGAAAAACCATAGAGAGAAAGGAGAAAAGCCAGGCTATTATCAAGAAATGGAAGGAAAAAGGTCTTCCAGAGCTTCCTCATGACCTGTCAGAAATTTCAATTCGAGAGAGAGATTAGCGTGAAATATATTGATACAAACGTAATAATTTCATTTCTAAACCAAAGAGATGTCAATCACGCGAGGGCAATGAAAGCCTTGAAAAATAGTGGTAAGATGGTGACTTCACCAGTAACTGTCTTGGAGTTAAAATCTGTTCTTTCCCGGACCACAGATTTGGGTGTGGATGAAATAGAAGCTTTTGCCGATTATTTGCCTGAAATTGATATCAAAGTCCCGGAAGTGGACATGGACAGGGTCATCAGCAACGCAAGTGAAATTGCGGTTAAGATAAGAATGAAAACTTTGGACCTTTTGCATCTATCCGCCAGCATGATACTTGAGGCAGATGAATTTACAACTTTTGACCGGGAATTCTCAGAAAAGGAAAAAGAAATAGCAAATATCGGGTTGAGAATAAAGTCAGAATAATGGAAAAGCCGTAATATTCATGTTCCATTGCTTGAACTCTTAATCCATAGGTCGGGGGTTTGAACCTCTCGGACCCGCTATATCCTAGATTACTTCTGTGAGCTATTTTGAAGGCCGGGGTTTTGTCAATTGTAGAGAAGGTTTCCATCTTTTTGTTTTTAATGTGAGAGAGATTAGGAAAGCTTCCACATCAAAGTAATTCTTGTATTACAGGTATTACTGGTAATACACTTTTGAAGGTAAAATTTTATGAGAACTTCTCAATATTTTGTACAAACCCAGAGAATAACGGCTTAAATATCGATTGAAACCACATACCTGATGTCTTACAATCACTTATTCCACTGACTTATGAAAGCTTAATAGTACACACACATATATGTGTGATATCATGGGAAGCAAGAACATTTCTATCTCAGACGAGGCCTATTCTAGGCTGAAGAAGTACAAGGGAAAGAATGAGAGTTTCACTGACGTTATAAACAGGTTGACAAACAAAGCCACTCTCCTAGACCTCAGGGGAACACTGACACAAGATGAGGCAGATTCTATACTGAAAAATATAAACGAAGCGAGGAAGCTGAGCAGAAAAAGATACCAGGACATTAGCGAGAGGCTGGAGCATTAATGATTGCTGATACCACATTCCTTATAGATATAATGAGGGGAGACCATTCAGCCATAGAAAAGGGAGAGGAACTGGAAAGAGATGGGGTGCAGGTCAACATAACTACAGTTTCCGTCTTTGAACTATACGTGGGACTTAACTTGAGTATCAGGCCAATAGAAGAGAAGAACAAAATCGACAAAGTTCTTGGAAATATTGTCGTTCACCACTTAGATTTTAAGTCTGCAAGAGAAGCTGGAGAAATATTTGCAGACAAAAAACGAAGAGGACAAACCATTGATCCAGAAGACGCTATGATAGCAGGGATATGCATCTCCATTGAAGAACCCATTCTAACTAGAAATGTTAATCATTTTTCAAATATTGGCAGACTCACAGTTGAGTCTTATTGAGTTATAGCGGTCATTCATATTCTGTTAATAAATTGCAGGCTTTTTCAGGTCATAACCTCCCCCATAGGTCGGGGGTTCGAACCTCCTGGGACCCGCTTAATATCTAATTAGCTCTGTAAGTCTTTTCAATTACCAAAATTTGTTGAAGTTCAGAAATTAAAAAATGTTGATTTCCTGCCTACATATATGCCATAACCCAAGTACACAAACAGGTCTTCTGGAATTGAAAGCAGGATTTTCCGCAAATATCTCCTGAACGCCGGATATCTAACATATGCAAGAAAGAACCTTCCGAATATTCTAGGGATGTAATTACCACCAATCTGGCTGATACTGGCCATATAAGCTCTTGTGGCACCCCCAAATAAAAACCTTTCAACAGTAATTTCCCTTAAGTGTACTTCTTCGAAGATATTACACCATTCTTCAGGAGAAAGTATTTCAGCCTCGTCTCCAAAGACAATGGATAGATGATTGATCATTTCTCTTGATGAAGGTTCCTTTAGCCAGCTTGCTTCGTTGATCCCTATATAGCCACCAGGTTTGGCTACTCTTAAACATTCCTGAAGTGCTCGTTTCTTGTCGCCAATGAATGTAAGCACAGATTCTGCAATGACTGCATCAAAGGTATTATCAGGAAATGGGAGGTTCAATGCACTTCCTGTTTCAAACTGAACAATATTCTGAACTTTTTCCTTCTCTGCCCTTTCCCTCGCCCTGTAAATCATGTTGGAGGATATATCTACACCAGTCACACAGCAATGGTATTTCTTAGCTGTATAGCATGAAGTTATGCCCACGCCGCAGCCAACGTCAAGTAGTTTGGTTTGCTCGCCTACGCGACATAATGCGAGCAATTCGTTCGTTGCCTTCTGGCCACCTAAGTGTTTTGTCGAGCCCCACCACGCCTGGACCTCGAAAATAGGCACATCAAGCTCAAGGATTTCTTCAAATGACCGTGGGTGCTGATCTTTCATAAGCTTTTATTATACATTTTCTAGTCACATAAGATGACCCCTTAATATGTGGGATAGAAGCTCTAACCTCTCCGGGCCTGCCATATTTATGGTTAGTTCTTGGAGATTTTTTGAAACAAGATTTTTCTAGAAAGTGAAAAATGGTCCTTCTTTAGTTTAAGTTGTCAGGAAAACCAAGGTTAGGCTGACGCAATAGTAATTGTGTAAAAAATCTTAATTAAATCAGCAAGGCAAATCAATTAGGCGTATTTCCACCAATTTTTATATTTTCTATACTACATTCTTGTCCTTATCAACTTTCAGTAAACCTTTAGAATTATCCAATATGACAAACCTGTTTTTCCAGGGATCTTCAACAACTGAACACTTTCCGATTGCGATTTCAAAAGGTTTTACTATTACCTTACCTCCAGCTTCTTCGAATTTTTTAACAGAATTTTCTACAGATTCAACTGTTAAGTCCACTTCTGGATATTCGAGCTCATCTTTGATTAGTACTATCTCTGAATCAGACTCACTCATCCTTAATCCTGCCTCATCCGATCCTTTCTTCCAAACAAGCTCCAATCCTAGTTTATATCGATAAAATTCAAGCGCTTTGTCTATATGCTGAACATTTATTCTCACGCAATCCACTTTCTTGAACATAAGATTCTATGTGATGTCATTATTTAGTTTGTGAGTTGAAATTTCTTTCAACAAGCTATCCCTCGCATATCAAACTTCTACAGACAATTTAAGAGACTGCACATACAATGTCCCACTACGGAAAATAACAGTTCAAATATCGATTGAGTACTATTTCGTATGGCATAGGAACAGCTTGTAAGCACAATATCAAGAAATGTATGGTGAAAGCCATTTTACCTTAACATTGGTGCCCAAGCCCATAAATTGGAAATTTGTGTGCAAATTAAGGAATCTAAACTCTCCAACTTCTCTCTGAGTTCTTCAATCTTGAGCAGCTCCTTCTGCCTTTGTGATTGGAATTCCTTTCATTCTCAGATTTATAGATATGCCTGCTTTCACCATATTTCCAAGCTCTTCAAATAACAATAGGGCAGGCCAAATTTTTGGGTTTACGCTATCAGCAAACCTTACTATAGTGACAATTGCTTCTCCAGCCCTAGGTATTTTCGCAACCGCTGTAGTCTCCTTCGCTCCAGAACTCATTCATTTTTGTCTCCTGGGCATTCTGATCAAAAATACCCAACTCTTCAGTTTCTTTTGATTGTGTAGTCAGTCTAAGAATAATGTTGTTGTATGTTTCCCTAGGGTATGATCTAACATTTTTGGGTTCCTGTACAGCAGATTTCTTGAGTTTTATGGTGGTTATCTCTTCCTCCACTATATATAACCTATAGGTAAACAATAGCTGGATTTCAAGTCATTTACAGTCTGATGGTAAAACTGATATTAACAAGGAACAAATTAAATATATAATTTAAGACGTATAATGATTATATTCCCACACTGTTCTTAGGGAGGTAAATTCAATGGTCAGCAAAGATGGAGCAAGAAAGAAGACAATTTCTACCATTGCAGTGGTGGGCATACTTGTTACCATTTCACTTGCCTATTTCATACCAGGCATCCACCCCGGACATATTGTGAATTATAGTGAAAAGACTCTTTTCCTCGGCAACAACACGCTGATCAACGACAGTTTTCCACAACAGAACCCAAATGTTCAAATTGGAGAACCCACCTATATAGTACTGGATTCCAGCCATAATCTCCTTGCAACAGAGAATTTAAGCAACATATTCGTAGTCAATGCAAGTACCAACAGAGTGGTGAAATCAATACAGTACAATCCCTTTTATCAACCATACACAACACAGCTTATACCACAGACCTCGCCCATATTCTATAATCCTGAGGATAGGAACATATTCTTTGAGAA
>JAKBRR010000101.1 GCA_021845325.1 Thermoplasmata archaeon | reverse complement strand
TATGCAGAGCGTTGCCAGTGAGAAGATCCTTGTGGTAGATTTCTGGGCCGCATGGTGCGGACCTTGCAGATATCTTTCCCCTGTAATAGAAGAACTGGCAAAGGATTATTCAGGTAAGGTAACATTTGGGAAATTGAATGTGGATGAGAATCCTAACGTTTCAGCGGAGTTTAATATAAGAAGCATACCCACAGTGCTCATGTTCAAAAACGGAAAGATGGTTGATATGAGCATAGGCGCAGTTCCAAAACCAATGCTGGATGCAAGAATAAAAAAACTCCTGAATTAGTATGGAAAATGATGTAATAATAATAGGGGGAGCTTTTGCAGGATTAACTGCCGCCATTTATTCTGCCCGACAGGGAATGAATACTCTGCTGATAACGAAGGATATTGGTGGACAGGGCTTATTAACCACTGATATTCAAAACTACCCTGGATTTAATTCCATATCTGGATTTGATTTAGCATCAAAATTTCAGGAACAGGCCTCATTATATGGGGTAAGATACGTCTATGACGAGGTCACAAATATCTCCAGTGATGGAAATTTATTCAAAATTAAAACGTTTTCAGGAGAATTTGAAAGCGAGGGTCTCATACTTGCTTTTGGGAAGACCCCGAGGGATCTTAATGTAAAAGGTGAAGAGAAACTTAAGGGTCTTGGCGTGTCCTATTGCTCCATATGTGACGGCCCCCTGTATAAGAATAAGGAGGTTGCTGTGGCAGGTGCTGGAGATCATGCTTTACAGGCAGCCTTATATTTGAGCACTGTTGCATCAAGGGTATACGTTGTCCAGAAAGGTTCAAGGATTTCTGGAAGTGAAGAAATGATCAGTGAAGTTAAAGCCCATGAGAACGTAGTTTTCTTAACAGAAAATGAGATTTTGGAAATTCTGGGTGAAAAAAATGTTGAGGGATTATTACTTAAAAATCAAAAAACTGGTGCTCAGGAAAAGTTGAAGATAGAAGCTGTTTTCGTTGAGATGGGTTATGTGGCAAAGACAGGTTTCATTAAGGATCTGGTCAATTTAAATACTTCAGGTGAAGTAATAGTGGATCAGTTCTGTGCAACCAGTCATCCTGGAATTTATGCTTGCGGTGACGTCACAAATATACCTTATAAACAAGCTGTGATATCAGCAGGTCAGGGGTCTATTGCGGCCCTTTCGTGCATTAATTATATTCATAAAAAGAGAGGTAAAGGTTCGCTCAAATCTGACTGGAAATTTATTGATTCTAAGAAGAGTTGATCTTTCTGGGGCAGGTTAAACTTTTAAAAGATTCTCTGAGCGATGGCGAAAAGAAACGATTTGAAATGCCCGATGAGGATCTAACGGTTGCCCATTGGGAAGGGAAATATTTTGCCTACGAATCGAAGTGCCCTCACAGGAAGGGTCCAATTTTCATGGGAAGATTGAAAGCGGGTGCATGTATAACTTGCCCAAGTCATAAGATTACTTTCTCTCTAGAGACCGGTGAAATTATTCATAATCCAATACCGGAAAGTATGAAAGACTACCACGATAGTGGCAATCTGAGAATTTTCAGCGTATTGGAAGATAAAGAAGAGATAACAGTTAATTATTGATTCTATTTGTGATTGCCTTAATGTTTAACATGGCTCTCGTAAACAATTCTATAGCGATAAACTTGCGGTTTGATAAATTTCTCTGGTAAAGGAGAAAGTTGCTTCCGATTTCATAACAAATAAAAATTTTTTTCCAAATTAACAATTAGTTTGGATCATCAGACTTTCATGTGGGTAAGAACTTTCAGATCGTATTGGTCCCCTATTATTTGTACTTCCATGAAAAGGTTTTCCGTTTGAATGAATTGAAATTGATTAAGTGTGCCATGGAATTAAAAGAATTACCATCATCCAGGTAACCTTAAATGGAACAACCCACACTTGAGTGTGAAGAACGAGGATACCTTGAGAGAGATTGTATAAAAAGTATTATAGTTTGAAATCAATAAGATGTGTTTATGAGAAAGATTACGATCTCGGATGACACCGGCGAAAAGAGGGATTTGCTGGTAATTATCATTCCTGTTTTATTATTAGTAGGTGTGCTGCTTATATCCAACGTATCAAATTTAGGTTATGAACAGAATGATTTCCATAATATTTCCCATTTAGGGGTATCAATGTCAAATTCTCCCCTGCGAAATCTGAAGGATACGCGGGAAAGTAATGTGAGCGTAAATACACAGGCACAAACCGCTGTTAACCCGTATGAACTTTACAAAAATGAACCTGCTCCCATGGGAATTGCCGATTTTGGTATAGGTCCAAATGGTGTTCCTTACAGTTATAATACAACATCATTTCTCGGAACAATTTCTCTTAACAATCTGACTACTTATAATCAAAGCCTGGGCAGTAGCAGCAGCCAGATGGGATTTCAGTTGAATGTAAACCTTTTCTTTAAAGATGGAGGTAATGTGTATGCCTATTGGGTTCAGGATGTGGCGGATTTTAATACAACTGATAATTCTTTCTATATGGTGGACAACATATGGAATATGTCTTCAAGCTCCGCCAATATGCATAATTCTACCATTTCCGGCTCAGGTACAATAGGAAATTCATCTTCCACAAAGTTCTATTATTATGTATATCAACACCTGTTTTCTTTAACATATCCTGAAAAATTGACTCTTCAAATAAATGCAACCACTTCCACAAGTGGTCTCCCGGAAATTGAATTCATGTTTAACGATGGGAGTGGGATGATAACCTATGATAAACCCATATTTCTTTTTACGAAGAACATCACTTCCGGACCATTTTTCCTTGTTGACGGCAAACAATATGAACCGGACAGGTATAGTTTTTATGATGCAGAACTCATAATGGGAGGACCTGGTGGGGGTACGAAAACAACTGATGTTTATTCTAATGTGAGTCTGCAGCTGCAATACTGGAACGGAATGAATTATCAGTTTATTTCAAACGCATACAATTTTGGGAGTGATACAGCGGAAGGGATTTGTAATGTCATAGGAACAGAGCTTCCTCAGGAGGCGTCTTTACCACTGTCAATTCATATTCAAAATGGTACTGGGAAACTAGGCCAGGCGTATAATGAAGCCAATTTGTCCTTCTTACATATGTATGTACCATTTCAGGATGGAAGATTGGTTCTTAACGGAAACACTTACATTTTTTCATACGGGAAACTAAACCTTACCCTTCCATATGTCTCCAGTGAGATGTCATATAAAATCTATAATTCCTCAGGCATGGTTTATTCCTCAAATATTTCAATAGGAAAGGGAAAAAGTGCAAATTTAGAAATCAGCAAACTTACCATATTTGAAAATTTCTCCGTACATCACCCCCCTTCTAACTTCACGTGGTATGTCCTTATCAATGGCAAAAATTACAGCACATCACAGAAATCCATTGTTTTATATCTCCCCTTTGGAGACTATAACTACACTGTTGGATCCAATTATGTGTCTATTCCCATAGCAAACGGGGTTGGAACAATAGATGCCAATAACACTTTCACAAACACAACAATTTTCTTTGCAGTGAGTTCCTACAAAGTTACATTCAATTCCAGTGGACTCAGTCAGGGGATGACATGGGGTGTCTCAGTACAGAATATTTCTTCTAAAACTGCGGTTTTCAATGCAACCATAGAATTTTATTTGCCAAATGGAAGTTACACATTCTCAATTCAAAATGTATCAGGGTATTCAATATCGTCAAATGCAACAGGATCATTCCTGATAAATGGTACATCCCTCCTCATAAATATCTCTTTCACACCCATATCCCAACCTTTGGGGAGAGTTCCAGATGGAAGGCTCATAGGGTATATTACACCGGCCATCATTGTAGCCGCGATTTCCGTCACCTGGTTATACTACTGGAAAAAGAAATAGGGATTTTTAAAATTACATATTTTTGTTACGTATGCAAAACGATTTATTGTTTATTAATATGATAAACTATGGAATTGGAGACGAGAAACCCCTATGACGGGAAAATTGTAAGCAAAATAAAAATTACAGGGGAAAATGAGGCAATGGACATTTTTAAGAATTCCCGGAAAGAACAGAAGTCATGGTCAAAAAATTTGGAAAGCAGAATTTCATACATGAAAGATGTTCTAATACCGAATTTATCAAAGGGAAAGCTGGAACTGGCAGACCTTATGTCAAAGGAAATGGGAAAATCTATAAAACAGAGTGTTGCAGAGATTGATAAAACAATTAAGATGATAGAATATTTTGTATCCAATGCCCATGACTTTCTTTCTGATGAAATAATACCAACTGAGGCAAAGAAGAGCTATATTAGCTTCGAACCCCTTGGCGTTATATTTCTGATTATGCCATGGAATTATCCGCTCTGGCAGGTTTCAAGGGCGGCAATACCTGCAATGCTTGCTGGAAATAGTATTGTGCTGAAACACGCAAGCATTGTATCGGGATCGAGCAAAAAAATAGAAGAAATATTTGATACGCCTCAATTCAAGACTGTCATTGTGAAGGGATCATCTGCTCTCGACCTGATTAAATATTCCGATGGTGTTTCCTTTACAGGATCTACAAATGTCGGGAGAGAGATATACATTGAATCAGGAAAAAATATCAAAAAGGTAGTTCTTGAGCTTGGTGGTTCAGACCCGTTCATAGTATTGAAATCTGCGGATCTAAAAGTGGCAGCGCATAATGCAGCTATGGGCAGGCTCCAAAATAACGGTCAGAGCTGTATTGCATCTAAAAGATTCCTTGTTCATGATAGTATTTACAATGATTTCAGAAAGGAGCTTGAAGAGGCTTTCATGAAAATCAAGACGGGAAATCAGATGGATCCGGAAACCTATCTCGGGCCTGTTTCCTCAGATTCACAGAGCGAAATTTTAAGGGAACAGCTTAACCAGTTGAAATCTGTGGGAAAGATAACTTCCTATGGAAACGGTCATGGAAATTTGATCCCTCCAACAATTGCAGATTTAAATACAGCCTACAACGAGGAAGTGTTTGGACCAATTGCATTGCTGAGAAAATTCAGAACTCGTGAAGAAGCCCTGAACATATCCAACGAGATAGAATTTGGTTTAGGGGCGTCCATATGGGGCGATCCAGAAGAGGCTGAATCCTATATTGAAGGTATAGAATCTGGAATGGTATTTGTTAACAAAATAGTAGCCTCTGATCCAAGGCTCCCTTTCGGTGGAGTGAAAAAGAGCGGTGTTGGCAGAGAATTGTCCCGATATGGAATGCTGGAGTTTACCAACAAAAAGACAGTTTGGATCCAGAACCAGAAATGAATAACCCTAATAGTATCAATACAATCTGACAATCATGAAGGCAAGCGATCTATTTGTTAAGGCACTGGAGAATGAGAAGGTTAAGTTCATATTTGGCCTGCCTGGAGAGGAGAATATAGATCTTCTGGATTCAATTTCAAGATCAAATATCAGATTTATTCTAACCAGACATGAACAGGGCGCAGCATTCATGGCTGATGCCTATGGGAGAATAACTGGAAAGCCTGGAGTATGCCTGTCAACACTTGGACCGGGGGCAACAAATCTCCTGACTGGTGTTGCAAACGCTCATCTTGATAAAGTTCCCCTTGTAGCCATTACTGGACAGGCATCAAGAGAGAGACTCCATAAGGAGTCACATCAGAATGTGAACACAATAGCCCTGTTTTCCGGAATTACAAAGTATAATCTTCCTGTCATAGTAGCTGACACCATTCCTGAAATTGTGAGAAAGGCATTTAATTTGAGTATACAGGAACAGCCAGGCGCAACCCATATTCAGCTAAGTGAAGATGTTGCTGCCATTGAGACAGATTTTGTGCCATTGCTGGAACCTACTACTACTGAACTTTCATCAGTGCCTTTTGATCTCATAGAAAAGGCCGCAAAAGCTATCAATGAGTCATCAAACCCCGTTATACTTGCAGGCAACGGCGTTATCAGAAGAAGAGCATGGGACAGTCTTGCGCAATTTGTAAATAAAACGGGAATTCCCCTGGTAACTACATTTATGGCAAAAGGAATTCTTCCATATAATCATCCCAAAAATTTGTTTGCTGTAGGGGGAAAACCGTATCCTAAGGGAATGAGACCACTTCACTCTTCAGATTTTATCATATCTGTGGGATTTGATCTTGTAGAATACGATCCAGTCATATGGAATGAAGATAGATCAAGGCATATAGTGAATATAAACACATATCCCTCTGAAACGGACAGTCATTTTCAGTGTGAATTTGATCTAACGGGAGAAATAGGTAGAAGTGTTGATGCCCTCACAAAACTTGTGAAGAAAAGAAGTGATACAACCCTGCATGATGACATCAGAAAAAGAAGACTTGAAGAGATGCTTTCATCCAGGAATGAATTTGAATCACTGCCAAAAGAAGTTATGAAAGTACTGACTGAACAGGTCAATAATAATACAATGGTCATATCAGATGTAGGTCTG
>JAKBRR010000100.1 GCA_021845325.1 Thermoplasmata archaeon | reverse complement strand
AGATCTTCAGGATGGGCAAATATTGATAGATACACAGGATCTATCTTTCCCTCCTTCATAAGGTCGACAACTGCGTATCCAGATCGGATTAAACTTTCTGCTTTATTTTTCTCCACCTCAATATCTTTCAGTTCACTTCTTGTTTTTTCCAGTTTTTCCTCGCTGCTCTTTACTGATGCCTCAATTCGGGTTTTCTCATTGTTCATTTCTGCCAATCGTTTTTTATAAATCTTTTCTCCAGCCTCAAGGGCATTTACTTTCCCGGCTAAGGCATCCTTTTCCTTCTTCTTTTCTTCAACGCCTTTACTGATTTCACTTAATTCTCTTTCCAGGTTTGAGAAAGCCTTTACCGTTTCATCTTTACTTCCTTTTATATTCTTTATACCTGACGCCATTCTTATGAAGGATTCTATGTCCCATCCACTTTCATCCATGGACAGAACAGCATCAAAGATCTTTGAGATTATTTCTGGCTTATTTTTAACATTTCCAAGAGAACGTAATATATAATCTGCCTCATTGAGCTGGTCCATGTTATAGTCAAAATCAATAGCCTCCTCCATGAAATACTCAAGATCGTCAGAATTTATTCCAAGTTTTTTTGCATTCTCCCAGTATTTTTCTGATCTTTCCAGCTTGTCTTTCTGCATATATTTATTTTTTTCAAGGACCTGAATTTCCTTGTTTTTTGATTCAACGATTTTATCCTGTTCAGCAATTTTTGACTCTTTCTCCTTTATTTCTATGTCCAAATCATTTTTCCTTTGCTCCAGCTTTCCCACCTGATCAGTGAGTGTCACCTTCTTCCCTTCGAGTTCATTTACGGTAGAAGAAAGCTCTGGCAATTTGACATTATGCTCCTTCATGCTTCTGACTGTATCTATCAACAGGTTAGCATCATATGGTGTCATGTTTGCCAAGACCTTGAATACGAACAGGATCCTCTCAGGACTATAACCCATGTTGTGCAATTCTGATAAATGAACTATAGCCTCTGGTATTTCCTCCAGTGTAATGCTGTGATTTTTCATAAATCTTGCCAGTTCTACGGTAGATTCCTCATCAGGAACAGCATTCTGCATATGTGCGATCCTGCCATTTCTCCATTCCTTCAGCACATTATTAACTGTATCCTTGGAGATTCCAAGCTCTTCTCCGATATCCCTAACTGTCCTGCCTTTTAAATGTTCATTTATTATCTGAACCATTATTTCAATTTTCATAGTTATAGTATTAACATAAGACTATTTAATTTATACTTAAACATGGTTATAATAACTATATTTTCGTCATAACGTCTTAATATCCACTTATATTTAAACTTAATGTATTTTTCAATTTGCGAACTTTTATACTCATAATCGTTACATGTAGATGCCATGAAAAGTAAGGGATCGCCCGTGTCAAAATTATAAAATTATAAATCCTAAAGAAATTTGTTCTGGGTGCCTTACATTGGCATTAATTCCCTGATCAATATTCTTAATCCTTTTCTCCTGAAATTTACTCATTATATTATGGCTAACTTCGACTTGTGATTTTGTGCACCAGAAGTTTAGAGAAGAAGAATAAAAGCAGAAAATAAATCAAGACGGGCAATAAGCCGAAATAATTAATCCCTGGATTTTCTGACTCATGAATTCCATCTTAGAGGGTGTGTAGAATATACAAGTGTAAATTATTTTTGTTTTTACAATCCTGATGTATGGGGCAATTGCTTCTAGCTTTCTCCTGTAAGTGAGTATGATAGATAGGTTTGAGTACTCAGCACATGTCACGTTGGATGGATGTCTATATCATGTCTAATTTTCTATGCAACATATTTTTTCACTTCGCAAATTTTAAAGTCTTTTCACAGAATTTCATTAACTTTGTAAATTCTACAAAGACTTGGTTGGATTTTTTATGGTTTTCATACCCATGTGGATGCCTGATGGGAGGTATTTTTTTGAACTAATTTTTTCAATTAGACAGTTTTTAGACAGAGTCAAGACAGATATTAGACACTCGTTAGACAGGTCATTGGAGGAGTAAAATAAGTTTTTAAAATAACCTTATTCTGTCGCACCATTACATAAAAGTTTTTATGATTATTATAATAACGTTCTATTGGATATAGTATGGTTGAGTCATGAAGACCCATTGAATCCTGAGAACGAAGATTCTGAAAGAATCATTCTTGAAATAGGAAAGAGGCTTGTAGTAAAAGGGCATAACGTCACATTATATACTGAAAGATGGAAAGGATCATCAACTGAAGTAACCTTGGAGGGAATCAATATAATCAGGAAAGGTAATAAATTTACAATTCATTTTTTGCTCCCTTTTTTCCTTCGTAAGAGAAAGTTTGACGTAATCATCAATGATTCGGGGATGAACTTTCCATGGGTATCACCCCTACTATTTGGAAAGAGTAATTTAATCCTCTACAAAAATCATATTCCGGCGTTTATTGACATTGATGACAATTATAGACATGGGAAATTAAGTAATTTTAAAGATAAAATAAAGTTTATTATTTACAAGCACAGAACGATTATAGTAGAATCGAAGGCAACAGAAAAATATCTAATCAGCTTGGGCGTGGATAGAAGTTATATAAAATTAATGAGTCTTTACACTTTCGTGTGAGTAATTTTATCTGACATTTAGTTATATTATTTAATGGATGAATGCCAGCTATATTCTGCACTGCTTGAACTCAAACCGCCATGGAAGGTCGAAAGGGTATCTCTTGATTCTGTTGAAAAGACGGTTGATATTTACATATTGCATGAGAAAGGATCAAAGCTTCTCTGTCCTGTTTGCAGGAATGAGTCCATGACTTATGATCACCTCAAGGAAATGGTATAGAGGGATCTTGACAGCATTGAACTCATGACATTCATACACACATATCCGCCAAGGATATCCTGTCAGGATCATAGAATAAAGGAGACAGTTATGCCTGGACAGAGAAGAAATCAAGATTCACCATGAGATTTGAAACCAAATTGAAAAGGATTCTCCAAAACATGGATACATACAACTTTGCAGATATAATGTTGTTGTCATGGAAGCAGGTATGGAACATCATTGAAATGGCTGTCACAAAAGGTAGGGAAAGGAAGAAGGATCGTTCACATATTATTGGAATAGGTGAGAAATCCCATAAGAAAGGCAACAAATAAATCAGAATCGTATATGATAGGAACGGCATTGGTGTCGAATACATTGCATACGATAGAAAGAAGAGATCACTGGATGAATATTACAATACACTTTCAGAGGAAGAACTTTCAAAAATAGAAGCCGTATCCATGGACATGTGGGATCCGTTCATTTCATCAACAGTGGAACATGTTCCTGATGCTTCTTCAAAAACAATCTTCGATCGCTTCCATGTCATAAGACATGTGAACGATGCGGTGGATAAAACCAGAAAGAAGAAGAACAGGAAGCTGAAGGAAAAGGGTATAATTGATCTCATTGGCTCTTAGTATATCTGGTTATATTCAAAAGAAAATCTTCCTGGTAGTCACAGAGTGAAGTACAATCAACTCAAGAAAGCAGATCTCCTCACAGGGAAGGCATATTCAATGAAGGAAAACATCAGGAAAAAATGGAACGTTTCTACAATACTTGAGGCTGAGATATACTTTGAGAAATGGTATTCATGGATTGTTCATTCATCAGTTGATGCCATGAAAGATGCCTCCAAATGATGAGGGTTCATATAACAAGCATAATGAACTATTTCACCAGCAGAATAACAAACGCAAGGGCAGAGGGAATAAACTCAAGGATTGCTTTGATAGAAAAGATGGCGTTCGGGTACAGGAATAGAAATCATTTGAAGACTGCAATATATTTCAATTGTGGTAACTTACAGCTTTATCCTTGAACTTACACAAAAGTGTGATGAGCCTAAATTAATAAGGTTACAGAGAGGTACAAAACAATAAAATTTTTGCTTTACTTCTGTTAATTCAACACATATTAAAAACCTTATATAAAACTTTCATTTGGATAAAAAATTATTGGAAAATAAATTCAAATCAGTCATATTCAATAAGAGGAGCAAACAATTTTTAAGATGCTTAAACAATAAGACTCAGGTTATATAATATTTGACATAGTCAATTAGATGTAAAATATTTCCATCCACTGACCTCATATTTTAGGATATCTTTAATTAGGTTGAAAATTAGATAAGTATGGAAACTTAATTATTTCTTAAAGGATTCTGGGAAGAATGGAACTAGGCGCAGAGAAAGAATACGTTGGGATCAGTGCGATTTACCAGTTTCTCGGCAACGGCGTGCAGGTAATTTCCGGTTCCCTGTTCTATATATTTGCTGCCAGAGTCTTTCCGCCTTCAGATTTAGGAGTAATAGCCCTTTTCATAGCAATAGTCGGACTCTTCGGGATAGTGTTCACAGTCGGTCTAAACAGTGCCATTACTCATTTTATATCCTCAAATTTAAACTCGAAGGTTTACTCACCTGGGAAAACACTCTTCAGGATCATAGTAATGGGGACATTACTAGCATTAAGTGGTTTTTTAGTCATATATGTGTCAGCTGGTTACATTTCTATAATCTTCTTCCATACAATTTCTGACACATCTTATATTAAATTGTTGGCCATAGTGCTTTTTGGAAACATAATCTTTTCAATCTTGGAAGGAGCAATCATTGGTTTTGAAAAGTTCAAAATATCGGCATTTATCTCTGCTTCTATATGGCTAATTTACTATTTTGGTGCACTTTCTCTCGCATATATAGATCGTTCATTGTTTGCCATTATATACGGATGGATTCTTGGCCTTTCACTTGGAATACTTGTTGAATTCATTTACATTCTATTCTTCCTTACAAAAAGGGACTTGAAAAAGCAAAACAAGGCTGTGAAAGGCGTGTCTATATTTGTTTATTCAATTCCTCTTCTATTCTCCTCCATTATAAGCTATGGCGCAACATATGTTGATAGGTTCTTAGTCGCTTATTTACTAAATACTTACTATTTGGGAATTTATACTTTTACGTTGCTTATTTTCTCGGGTATTAGTTTCATTGTAGTCCCATTTAGTAATATCTCACTTCCGAAATTCTCTGAATTGTTTGGTAATGATCAAAAATCTCTTATAAGGAACAGTGTAGGTACTACATCTTTATTATTATCCTATTTCTATACGCCAACTGCTCTAGGGATTGCTGCACTTTCTCCAATTGTGCTTTATTATATAGCAGGACCCGCGTATGTTTCAGGTCAGTATGCATTAATAATTTTGATGTCAGTGCCAACACTGTTTATACCAAGAACTCTATTAAGTCAAGCAATTAGAGCTGTACGAAAGACAGCATTTTTTATTTACTCGAGTGCCGCATCGCTTGCTACAAATGTAATATTATCGTTTCTACTTATACCACACTTCGGATTAATAGGTGCGGCCTTAGCGTTTTCATCAGTATATGTAGTTTCATATATTATCCTGTATATTTTTGCAAAAAAGGAAAACTTGGTGCATTATGATGTTTCCAGTACATCAAAGATTTGGGCATCTTCAATAATTATGTTTTTAGTAGTGTACATATCTCTTCATTTTCTAGTGAGTTTTTATAGTTATGCCCTGTTTATACTGCCTTTACTTATTATATTCGGAATAGTTATGTACCTCGGAATGACAGTTATATTAAGTGTATTTTCCAAGAATGATAGTGAGTTTATCCTTTCCTTATTCCCAGATAAATTGAGTTTTTTAAAAAAGCTCATTAGTTTTATAATTGTTAAAAAATAAGGTCCTTCAGGTTATGGGAAATAGATATCAAACACTAATACCAAGATAAATATGCAAAAAGAGCAACGCTAGTTATAAAAAAATTCACCTACTTAAATTTCTAGTTACTTTTGAGAGGTTTTCTATTTTCTACCACATTCTGTAAATTTTCTGCACAACTTCCTGATTATCGCTGAAGATCAACCTATTTTTGACTGTTTAATCCCTTAATTATCCCTTTTTATAACTATTTCTCCTGAAATTTCTTATAAGATTGATAGCTCACGCTATTCATTGATGATCTTCAATGCATGTACATTGTAAGCAAAACATGCAAACATGAACTTCACCCTTACCCGTTTCACTGTTGTAACCATGACATGTGAAAAATGAAACAGTCTTTTCATGATCGCATATGGATATTCCACCAGTGGTCTCTTCCTTGATATCCTTATATTCCTCCTTACAGATTCAATGGATAGTTTATGATTCCTTACTGATCGATCCATTGTTCCATCTATGCCTTTTGGATCATGCCCGAAGTATCCCTTATCCCTGTACACTGTGATTCCTGTTTTTGAAAGATCGATTGTTGAGTCATGATCCTTTGCTGTTGATACAGCATAGGATCTTATTACTGGAACAGGAATGTTGTCATCAACAATTGTATGTCCCTTGTATCCGAAGAATGTCTTGCTGTTCTTTTTGGTGAATGATCCATCTTTTGATCTTCT
>JAKBRR010000099.1 GCA_021845325.1 Thermoplasmata archaeon | reverse complement strand
CGACCAGCTTTTTGGAGCGATAAGATATCATCTTATCCACAAAGAATTTACCCTGATTTTGATAAATTCCACTGACGGGGTAGTTGCGGATCTATATTCCTGTTTATTTCTGACCATTATCTGCAGTTCCCCATGGATAACATACCAGCTTTCAAAATTCATAGGTCCGGCTCTGAAGGCAAACGAAAAGGCCGCGTTAAGGCAGGTATTGATACCTGCAATTCTTCTATTCATTTTTGGAGCATTCATTGGCCTTTACTACGTGGCACCCGATGTTTTTACAATATTGTATTACTATGACTCTGGACTTGGAGCTCAACCTACTATGAGTATAACCAGTTTTGTATCGTTTTTCCTCATCTATGTCCTTACTTTTGGAATGGCTTTCGAAACGCCCATAGTAATGATTGGCGTAACTAGAGCAGGACTTGTCCCTTCAGACTACTGGTTCAAAAACTGGAGATATGCCGTTGTTGGAGCTTTAATTTTTGGGGTTATTTTCTCACCGGGCATGATTGGCTTTACAATGATGCTTCTTGCCATTCCAATAATTCTTCTATACTTTGTCGGTGCATATGTTTCAAGAAAATTTGAGAAGAAAAAGGATCAGGATGTAATAGATGTCCCATCAAATCAATAAACGTTTTGATTCCAGTTCCTTAATTCGCACTACTGAAGTATCGTAGCTTTTTATGAAAGACCTGTACTCTCTCATTATTGATGGATCCGGGAATCTTTGCTGCTTCGCAATTGAAAATATCTGGAAGTTTAATCCTGACATTACGCCTTTAACCCACTTAACCGGGTCATATGAGTCCTGCTCAAGTGAATCTGCAATTCCGAATTTAACAGCATCTTCTCCGCTCAAAATTCTGGAAGTCAGGATATTTCTGTAAATTACTCCGTTTCCTATCCTGTCCTCCATGGAGGCTGGAGGCATCATTAGGGAGGGAATTCCGAATTCGTAATCAGGGAAACCCATTTTTACCCCCGGATAAACCTGAATAAAGTCGTTAGCGAGAGCCAGTTCCAAACCAAGACCCAGACATTTTCCTTTCACGGAAACAAAGAATGGTTTACCTGAACTTCGAATCATGTTATAAATTGCTGAAGAAGTATCATATACCGTTAAAAGCCACGAATTGTCTCTCAACCTTTTACAGGAACCGTCATACCCAACTGAAAAATCCTTACCTCTTGATTTTATTAATATTCCCCTTACGGAATCTTCTGATATGAAACCGGAGACCGCAGAAGCTATGCCCATTAAAACCTCTATATCTATGACGTTTTGATCCGGGTTGTATATTTCAATTAGCCCAATGTCATCAATTTGTTCCCTTGCAACTTTCTCATTCATCATTAAATGCCCTGCTAATACATGGTCAGGTTAAAGCGGTAGTCTGCCTCTTCAAAGGTTTTCCTGCTGCTGATGTTGAGCACTTTTGTGATTCTTTCCATTTCCCTAGAGAAATATGTATTCAATTCACCCATGCATATCTGATTCCATTCCCTACCGATAATTATGCGCTTTGCCTGCTGATTATACAGAAATTGCTCACCGTTCTTTCTTAGCTCATGAATTGCTTCAGCAGCTTTCTCTTCATCAAGCCCTCTGGATAGTTCCATTATTATCTCTTCTTTTTTCACAGGTCATCACATCTCTTCGAGTCATAATTTGGAAACTTCAGGTTGTACCTGTCCCTTGAATATTCACAAAAGTAGACGAAACTTTCGACAAATGTTTCGTAATCATCAATCTGAAAAATATTTTTTTTAATTAAAAAATCATGGAGATCTGATGTACTTAGATTCCCTTGCAAATATTCCTTCATTTTACTGAGGAAGAGAACATGATCGGTGTATTGCTTCTCACCAATATCTGTAAGTCTCTTAATTCTCTTCATTCTTGATTCTATTCGGTCCATTGCGTCAGCAGGTTCTCCATACAGAAGAGCCGATTTTATTATTTCAAGATCAACTACTGGATTCATAATCACACCCCAAATAAACCGGTAACATAAGTCTGAATCGTTGGAAACTCATAGACAAGCGCCACAAGTGCAAACATTAGAATAGCAGCTATTACCACCGGATAATATACAGAAGGAGATAGATCAAACTCATTTTCACTGTTTCTCCTGAACATGATTACTATTAACCTCAGATAGTAGAAAACTGATAATGCGCTGTTGACTATGGCTATCACTGCAAGCCACCACAATTGTCCACTGATTAATGAGAGAAACAGATAGTATTTTGCAAAGAATCCTGCTGTTGGAGGAACACCTGCCAGGCTTATCAGCAGAACGATTATGGACACTGCAATAACCGGAGATTTCCAGGCCAAACCGGAAAGATCATCTATTTTTGCGTTTTCCTTCTTTACGAGTCCCACGGAGAAGAAAGCACCTCCTTTCATGAAAATGTATACCAGTGCGTAGAACATTCCTGCAAGTATGGCAAGATTCACTGAATATGATGAATAGTTGTTTGAAACAACAGCGAGTACCAGGATGAGATAACCAGCCTGGGCAACACTTGAATAAGCAAATATCCTCTTGAGATTTGTTTCTGATAAAGCAGCTATGTTACCATAGGTCATTGTGATGATAGAGATTATGACAAACAAATAGAAAATATCAGTATGATCCAGAGAGAAACCTACAAGGAAAATTCTCATTATGATCAGGAATGCGAGAACTTTGGTACCCGTTGAAAGAAAAGCCGATACAGAATTAGGTGATCCGTCATATGTATCAACAGCCCACTGATGCATTGGAACAAGGGCAAGTTTAAAGCCATATCCCACGAAGAGAAATATCATGGCAATCAAAACAGAATGGGATTGTAGCGATGTCACATTCTGCATACTGAATGTTCCTGCTGAAATATAATAGAACGCAGAGCCGAACAAAATAAAAGATGTTGCAATTGTACCCGTGAAAAAATACTTGGTTGCCGCTTCAAGATTCCTTCTGGACTTTCCATAAGCAGTAAGAACGTATGTACCAATACTCACACCTTCGAATGCGATGAAAATTACGATTAAATTCAAACTGAAAGCTGCTATTATCATGGAAATGTTAACGAACAACAGTGTTGCATAGAATAATTCAGGCTTTTCAGGTACTTCCCTCGTGGATGGAAGAACCATATATATTGAGGAAATTAGCATTATTATTGCAAAGAACAATCCAAAGTCATTTATCTGTAAAACTCCTGAAAATATGGATGAAGCTGATGAATCAAATATGAGCAGAAGAATTATTGCAATGATCAGGGAAATGAAGGATATTGCTGAATATATTCTGGGATTTTTGTATCTTAAACCCATTAACAGCATTATAAATGCCATTACACCAAGGAAAATCTCAGGATATAGCGTGGTAAAGTCTGCGGTTTGAAGCATGTTTATAAAATTCATTTAAAGGAACACCCCGACGTATTTCGAAATTATGCCAAAGATAAGATTTGGATAGATTCCCAGAACAAAGATGAGTATTAAGAGTGAACCGAGCACCATTATGTCATGCCTTCCAATATCATTCATTGGTCCAAGTGTTTCATTATAGGGCCCATAAAGAGCTCTTTGAGCAGCCCAGATATGGTATGATGCCGTTATTATCATACCAAAGATTACCAGGAATATTAATGGTCCAATTACGGCATAAGATGCCGCAACAATGGAAAATTCTGATATAAAGCCTGCAAGACCTGGAAGACCCAGCGAAGCGAGGAGACCTCCAAGAAAGATGGATGAAAGTACTGGCACCTCTCTGTGAATTCCACCGAGACTGTGTAAATTTTATTTACCGGTTTTGCTTTTAATTGAGAATAGAGTTGCAAATAAAAGTGCAATTATGAGACCATGGGCCAAAATCTGATATATACCCCCTGTAAGTTCCTGAATAGCATAGGCACCAGTTTCCATAATTCCCACACCAAAGGATATGTTAACAAAACCCATTGAAGCAGCGCTTGCAAATGCCAGCATTCTCTTAAGATTGTTCTGCATCATTGCAACCAGTGCAAAATATACAAGACTTATAATTCCAAGGGCTATGATGATCCATGAAACTGATGACGGAATTATGGATGATAAGGGAAGCAGAATGGCGAAAAATCCATATCCGCCCATCAGAGAAAGCCCTCCGGCGAGTATTACAGTAACGGGGTATGGTGCAGAGCCATACGCATCCGGCAACCACGAGTGCAATGGGAAAGAGGGCATCTTAACAAGAAATGCGAAGATAAAGCCGAATATGACGAAATATTTCCAGAATGCTGGAATGGCTGTTCCGTTAATGAAAGAACCAGAAAGAAGTGTTGTCATATTTAGAGTGAATACGTTGTTCATGTTATAATAAAATGCAAACAGGGTCAGGATTGAAAGAAGGAGGAATACTGAACCTAACTGAGTATAAATAAAGAACTTAAGAGAGGCAGATTCCCTTCTCTCCCCGCCATATATTGCAATCAAAAGAAAAACAGGTATTATTACTGCTTCCCAAAAGATGTAAAAGAATATGAAGTTCCTTGAGATTAGAAGACCAAATAACCCTACTTCTGTAAGCATCATTAAACCGTAGAAAAGAGATCCGTATTTCCCATTCTTCGCAGTATATATTGCAACTGGCATTATTATCGTTGTAAGCAGAAGCAATGCAAGGGTCAGTGATGATACACCTGAAGAAAAGTTTATCCCGATAGCTGGAACCAGTGAAAGACTGTAATTAGAGATAATTCCTCCATTGTAACCTGACCTGAAATTTAAAAGAGCATATATGAAAACCAGGAATAGAATAATAAGTGTGGTGATCATTGAAAATTCCCATGATTTTTTCCTCACGAAAAAAGCTGCAATTGAAGATAGTATGAGCAGTAAAAATATTAAAACCATAAACATTTAGAATCCCCCCAGCAGTTCCACAATCAGCAGGATTATGGAAATTCCTATGACAAGCACAACAAAATAATATTCAATTATACCGTTTTGAAGTCTTCTGAAAAATGAGCCCAATCTCAATGTACCAGAGCCTATGGCTTCAATTGATCTGCTGAAGTATGTTTCAAATGTTGAAAAACCTGATGATAATGGAATAATACCTCTTTCCGCAATATCATTTGTGAATAGCTTATCCAGATAATATTTGTTCTTAACTACCCTGTATAATCTGCTTTTCTTCAGATCCAGAGACATCCAGCCGCTGGTTGCATACAGTGGTATGGTTATGAGAAGTCCAAGAAGGACCATCATTGACGGTGCTAATGATACGATATATGGAATTGATACATGAATAGTCTGTGCGTAAATGAAATCATAAAAGAGGTATTGAAATTGTCCCATGATAAGGGCAATTATTGCCAGAATTATTAGTGGTATCAATACAATCTTGGATGGGTCTTTGGCCTTACTTGCCAGTTCAGATCTTGGCTTTCCAAGAGCTGCAAGGAAAAAGAACCTGAAGGTATATATTGTCGTTGTGAGAGCTCCCAGAATCAACATTAACCATGGTAAAAATGAAAAGAGCGAATAGCCGTTTGCACTGAAGAAGTTCCAGCTTGCATCTATTATTGTATCCTTTGAATAGTAGGAAGCTGTGAAGGGTAATGCCGACAAAGTTATTGCTCCAATGAACATGAGAGTCATTGTAATAGGCATTCTCTTCCATAGACCACCCATTTTTTTCACATCCCTCAATTCCATCATTGTGAGAAGAATAGCACCGGCTGCAAGAAACAGGAGTGCTTTAAATACAGCATGAACCATTGTGTGAAACAGTGCAAATGAGATTGCGCTGTCTCCAATTATGCTTCCAATGCCCAATGCTGCAAACATGTAACCAAGCTGGCTGATTGTTGAATATGCAAGTATCCTCTTGAGGTCGTTTACCACCATGCCGATTGTACCAGCAAAGAGAGCAGTAAATGCTCCTATGAATAAAACGAAATCCAGTGCAGCAGTTGAGTGAAGATAAATTGGATAAACCCTTGCAACCAGATAAACACCAGCAGTTACCATAGTGGCAGCATGGATTAAAGCGGAAACTGTAGTTGGACCCTCCATAGCATCCGGAATCCATACGTGAAGCGGAAATTGTGCTGATTTACCTGCGGCTCCTCCCATGAAAAGCAGACCTATTAAGGTCAGGTTAGTTGTTCCAACATAGTTGAGAATCTGAGGCCAGCTTGATGGATTTACAATATATGCAATGCTCAGGGGTGATGCAACTTTGTCAGCAAGGCTGACATACAATATGCTAAGACCAATCAGAAATAGAAGATCTCCCACTCTTGTTACGATGAAAGCTTTTTTCGCCGCTGAAGATGCGTTTGGCTTGAAATACCAGAAGCCTATCAACAGATAGGAACAAACTCCCACGAGCTCCCAGAAAAGGAAAAATTCTACGAGATTTGATGAGACTGATAGTCCCAGCATACCACCGGTAAAAAGAGCGGTTTCTGCAAAATATACATGTTTGTTGGGAGA
>JAKBRR010000098.1 GCA_021845325.1 Thermoplasmata archaeon | reverse complement strand
AAACACATCTAATAGTGAAAAAAACAATAGAAATAATGAAGAAGACAAACTATCCACAATACAAAATTGAGAATACAGCTGTTATGCTTGAAAGGCTGCTCACCAGATCAAGTCTCACTGAACATGAATTTTATAAGATTATGGGCATCATAAAAAAGATAAATCTAAAAGTGAGCAATGAAGATGGGAAAAACAACTGATTGTTTGTTAAAGGAACCGAAAATGTTTATTAGGCTCTCACCATTTAGCTTTTACTTCTGTTGATTAAAATGTCATTAAAAACGCAAAGGAAAACAAGCTACGTATTAAAGGACACGGTAGATGAACTTGGAAAGATCTCAAGAGAAAGCAAATCCGCTCTCTGGAGAGATATAGCCAACAGGCTAACTAGGCCAAGCCGTGTAATGAGTCAGGTAAATCTGGGAAAGATTTCTAAAATGATTTCAGATGGAGAAACCATTGTAATTCCAGGAAAAGTTCTGGGAAACGGTTATTTCAATAAGAAAATAACCATATCTGCGCTATATGCAAGTGAAAGTGCATTGAAGAAGATAAAGGATTCCGGTTCTCAATTCATAAGCTTGAGAGATCTTGCAACAGAGAATCCAAAGGGAAGCAATCTTAAGATTATAGGGTGAGGCAATGAAAGTAATAGATGCATCAAACAGTGTATATGGGAGATTATCAACAAAAATTGCCAAGGAACTGCTTAACGGAGAGGAAATAGTTATTATAAATTCAGCAAGTGTAGTGGTTACCGGCAGCAAAGAATCAGTTCTGAAAAGATTCAGGGCAAGAAGAGATATTGGAAGTGTAAGAAAAGGTCCACATTATCCAAGGAGTCCAAACGCAATACTTAGAAGATCAATAGGTCAGATGCTTCCTAAAAAAACCACAAGGGGTAAGGAAGCTTTGAGCAGGTGTAAGGTGTACAACTTTGAACCAAAATTGTATAAGGATTCAAAAAAGGAGAGAATTGAAGGGGCAGACAATCCCAAGATGAGTGGATTCGTAACACTGCTTGAAATTTCAAAGCATCTCGGTATTGAGGTGAATCAATGAAAAATAATTCCATAATAATGACATCAGGAAAGAGGAAAACCGCCATTGCAAGAGCTTATACCAGAAAGGGAAATGGAAAGATAACAATAAACGGTGCGCCTGTCGAGTTTTATCCTATACCACTGTTGAAGGAAAAGTTGATTGAGCCACTGTCTCTGATTGGAGATAAGGCTAGCCAGGTCGACATAGAAATCAATGTACAGGGTGGTGGCGTAACGGGTCAGGCTGACGCTTCAAGAACTGCAATGGCCAAAGGAATAGTTAAATTCTTCAAAGACGATGCAGAACTGGAAGAAACATACAGAAAATATGACAGGACACTTCTGGTCAATGATATCAGAAGGAAACTTCCGAAAAAGCCCATGGGTCGCGGAGCCAGAGTTAAGAGACAGAAATCTTACAGGTGATCTGAGTTGATTATACCTGTTAGATGCTTCAGCTGTGGAAAAGTGATCGGTTCAAGTTACGATAAGTTCAGTAAAATGATGGCTGAAATCAGGGAAAAAGGTCGAGAGCCAACCCCTGAGGAAGTATCAAAGGCAATGGATTCTCTGGGGCTGGAAAGATACTGCTGCAGAAGAATGATCATGTCTCATACTGATCTCATCGATGAAATTCTCCCCTTCTCTTAATTTTCCAGAGGGGACCGTGGGGTAGCTTGGTATCCTACCAGCTTGGGGTGTTGGTGACTTGTGTTCAAATCACAACGGTCCCATAATCATTTTCGATCTATTAGCGCTTTGAATTGAAATCATAAATCTCATTCCATTATCAATTATTACCTTGCATTCGAAGCCAACCTGGCTAATAAAGTACACATTTCCCATCTAAATTCACGGAAAATTAAGCTTCAATGGCTAAACCATACTGAAGTTATTTGAAAATAGTATTCAAAATAATATTCCACATTTCATTACAAAAATTTATCAAATTCAATCATTTCTAGTTCTTCCGGTTTTGCTAAAATGATATGTGGCTCATAACTTTCTAAGATCTCCCTGTTGCCAGAACCCCATGTTACACCAATAACTTTAACACCTGCTTCCCTGGCTGCCATTATGTCATATGGCTGATCTCCAATATATATGCACTCGTCGTGTTTTATCTTTAATCTTTTGATGGCTTCCAGAATAGGCTCGGGATTTGGTTTATGCTTATCGGTATCTTCATGGCCAACAATAAATTCAAAATAACTGCTTAATTTTGTAGCTATGAGCATCCTCATTACAATTTCTTTGCTGCTGGAAGAAACTATGGCCATCCTGAGTTTCCTGCTAAAGAAGTGAAGCATATCCTCAATTCCATCATATGGTTTCACTTTATTCATTGTTTCGATGAAGTAATTTGTGGCCTCTTCAAATATTTCCTTTCCAGTTTCCTGAAACCATTCTTCAAGTATTTTGTTTGCCGGCCTGCCCAATAATCTCTTACTTTCCTCTTCCGTCAAAGGCCTCTTTAATATACGTCTGAACGCATAATCCGTAGCGCATGCCGATAAGGTTTCGCTATCTACTAAGGTTCCGTCGCAGTCAAATAATAGTGCCTTAATCATTTCTCTTGCTTCCTTTATGGATATTCTATGTTAAAACAGTTTAATTAACTTTTCAAGTGGTGCAACATGGATCAATAATATGAACAAATATGACATTATTGGTCATGAAAATATTGATCATAGGCGGTGGTGCAGCAGGAATGTCTGCAGCATCCAAAGCAAAAAGGGTAGATCCATCTTCGGAAGTTATTGTTTTTGATTCAGGTAATTTTGTATCTTATGCTGAGTGCGGCCTGCCTTACTATCTCGGAGGTAAATTTGATGATTATGGTAAACTCATACATTACCCTGTCAAGGAATTTACAGAAAAGAGGGGCATCGTGATAAAAACTGGAATATCAATAGGTTCCGTTGATGCGCATATGAAATCTGTAACCCTGTCTGACGGCTCCACTGAAAAATTTGACCGTTTGATCATCTGTTCAGGAGCACATCCCAGAATTGAGGAGAAATTTAAGAATTCTGGGGCTGTTGCAATCAGGTCACTTGACAGTGGTATAGAAATCAAGTCAAAAATAAATGGGAAAATGAGAATTACAGTTGTGGGAGATGGAGTTCTGGGAATGGAGCTGGCCTCGTCCTTCAGAGAAGGAGGTCATGAAGTAGTATTGGTTTCACATCATCACACACTCTTCCCGAAAATAAGTAAAGACATATCAAAAGTTTTACTTGACGACTTTGGTAAAAAGATCAAAGTGGAACTTGATTCTGAAATCCTTGATATAAAAAAAGAGGGAGGCGGGTATAAAGTATTTACAACCATGGGAACCCATAACACGGGACTTGTCATATTTGCCACTGGAATTGAACCCAACACTGATTTTCTTAAAAATTCATCTATTGCTCTCACCGAATCAGGGATTATTAAGACCAATGAGAAAATGCAGACAAATTTTGAATATATTTATGCTGCAGGGGACTGTGCAACTTCAAAGGATATAGTTACCGGGAAATCATCATGGCATCCTCTTGCACAGGTCTCCAATAAAATGGGAAGGGTGGCAGGTTCGAATGCTGCTGGAAGCAAAATGGTTTTCCCCGGCTCAATAGGGACAACTCTTGTTAAAATTTTTGATTATGAGGTAGGTTTTGCTGGAATAACACTTGAAGAGGCCGTTAAGGAAGGTTTTAATGCTGATAAAACAGTGATAAAAGCATGGAGCAGGGCGGCATATTACGAAGGAGGTTCAGAAGTATTTATAGAAATAGTTTATGAAAAACTTTCGGGAAGACTCCTTGGATGTCAGATAGTAGGAAAGGATAATTGTGCATGGAGATTGAATTCCGTGGCAGTAGCAATACAGGCAAAATTATCAGTCGAGGAATTATTCTATACGGACTTTGGCTATACCCCTCCATTTGGACCAGTATGGGATCCAATAGTAATCGCAGCTTCACAGTCCATGAAATAGATGCTTGAATGCGGCAGTTTATTTTAATGTGAAAATAACTTCAATCTTTTGAGAGCAGCAAGTTTAAAAAGTAGCCATTGTGGGAAATACTTTAAATTCCTATACGTGGTCATAAGAAGGGCTTTTTCATTGCGTCACTGAAATCACAAAAAAATTAATCTATGGTATGTATTACCTTTTCAATGGTCAGCATCTCAGCGTTTCTTAACAATATTAAGAAATTGCTCCGAGACAACTTGTGGAAAGCATCTATATTGTCTGTGATTATGCTCATTTATTCGACTATCTCAGAATATTTAATTGAAAACCCTATTAACTCTTCAGGAATCCACTCTCTTTTTGAATCACTCTGGTGGACAATGCAGACCATAACCACAGTCGGTTACGGGGATGTAACCATAGTAGGAACCTATGGCAAGCTTAATGCCATGCTTGTTATGGTATTTGGCATTGGGAGTTTCAGTTTTTTGCTGGTTTCCATTGCAGCTGAAATACTCGACGCAACGATTTTAAGAAGAATAGGGGCAAAGGTGACAAGAATGAAAGATCACGTTATAGTATGCAATTATGGAAGCAACGGAAAGGAGATCCTTGAATCCATACTCAAGGAGAAAGAATCACTGGTTTATCTGGGCGGATCCAAACCTCCTATTGATAACGATAAGCTGGATTTTGTAAACGGTTCTCCCCTTGAAGATGAGGACCTTAAAAAAGCAGGAATAATGTCTGCTAAAATGGTCGTAATATTTCCCGATGAAAGATCAACCGGCAAGAATCCAAATGCCACAGATGCAGAAACAATTCTATCTGCAATGAACGCGAGAAGGTTGAATCCGGATGCTTTTATTATAGTTGAACTTATGAATGAAAGCAACTCAAGTCATGCCAGAAAAGGTGGTATTCAGGAAATAATAGTGAGAGGGAAACTTTCTTCTTACCTTATTATGAAGTCAATTAAAGAGGGAAATGTTGGAAAATTCATACAAAATATACTGGAACCGACAGGACAGGTTGAAATAAGCGAATTAACACTGAATGGAAAAGAAAAAATATACAGGGAAATTTATGAATCGATTGAAGCAGAAAATAAAAGGGTAATTGCCGTGGTAGGTAAGCAGGGAATCTTTCCGAAGCCCAACGAAGATTCAAAATACAACGGTGAAACTCTTCTCATCCTGAACTTCAAGTCAAACCAGTCAGTAAAAGCATAAAATTAAATCATAGAATAGTGCCATTTAACTATGATTTGTATACCTGAATCATTAATCTTATAGGCAAAATATTAAGAGTAAAATCCCATTCTATCGTTGAAAATGGATATTATCACTGAGGTTCTTATAATTCTGGCATTGTCTATTGTCATTGGAGAAATCATGGAATCCAGGGGATTCCCCAATGTTGTTGCAGCAATGATAGTTGGTATAATACTGGGACCTGCTGTACTGAATTACATTTCGCCAAACCCGGTATTGGCAGGTATTTCAGATATATCCTTATTTTTCATAGTTCTCCTTATTGGAGTGGAAGTGACAACAGAATTATTGACAAAATATAATAAAACTTCAACATCGCTTTCCGTGGGAAGTTTTGGGATCCCCTTTCTTCTTATGATTGCGTTCTCTGTTCTCATTTATAATCTCCAGATAAAGGAAGCCATTATACTTTCACTCTCAATTTCAATTCCCTCGATCTCAATAGTTTCCGTTTTGCTCCTGAGATATAACTTACTTTCCAGGGAGGGGGGGATGAGAATTCTGGCCAGTGTGGTGATCTCAGATGTGCTGGCATTTATAATTCTTTCTTCTCTAATAAATACCTCAGAGATATATTTTAAACTCATAGCGATAACGGTTTTCATATTTCTCCTCCTCCTTCTCGACCGCTACATGAGAAAAAATGGAGAAAGGTCGAAGCTATTTTTTGAAAAATTAAGGGCAAAGGACAGGGGAGAGCAATTAATATTTGCGGCAATAATAATTTGGGGACTTTTTGTGTCCAGGATATTCGAGGAACTTGGATTCACATTCATTCTTGGAGCCCTTTTTTCGGGAATGATCATAAATGATGTGGTTATAGGTCCTGAGCTCATAGGCATCATAAAGAGAACATTAACAAGAATTAATGACAGTTTTTTCATACCCATATTCTTCACCATCGCGGGACTTGGCGTCGTCATCCCTCCTGAGAAGTATTACGGGCTTCTCCTTGGAATGGTTATCATTACCGTAGTTGCAGGAGGTCTGCTCAATTTTCTCACAAGCAGAATATTTCTCACTGATCTGAAAAGTACAACAACAATGGCAATACTCGGCGGAAGAGGTGCTGTAGGAGTTATAATTGCAACATTTGCGCTTTCGGAAGGTTTGATAACGAACAACATTTATTCCATTGCCATTGTTGGGACGATTATGGTTTCCCTTATAATGCCACCATTAATTAGCAAGGAAGATAGAAAAACAATTGTAGTCAATTGAAAAGAACATAGATGCAGGAATGCAATTTGATCGGCAGGAAACCATTGTCGAGGATCTGGACATGGATTGGCCGGGA
>JAKBRR010000097.1 GCA_021845325.1 Thermoplasmata archaeon | reverse complement strand
ATAGGGTTTCTCAATGAAAATCTTCTTGCAGCACATACTGTATGGTTAAACCTTTCGGAGGTCAGAGCACTTTCAAAGAAAAATGTCAGCATATCATGGAATTCGGTAAGTAATGAAAAACTTGGAATCGGAGGAATACCTCCAATTCCTGAAATGATGGCGCAAGGAGTGAACGTATCCATGGGAACAGACAGTTGCGGCAGCAATAATTCACTGGACATGTTCTGCGTTATGAAAAATTCTGCGCTTTCTCTAAAGAATTCCAGATGGGACCCATCAATTCTGAATGCTGATGAACTGTTTCAAATGGCAACTCAAAACGGTTCTTATGCTGTTCATAACAATTCAATTGGTTCAATAGGAGAAAATATGCTTGCTGATCTTGTTCTTATTGATCTAGGAGCTTCAAACATGTTTCCCACATCAGGCAATAACGCAGTAAATAATATAATATACAGCGCGAATCCTGGCAATACACAGACGGTCATCGTCAATGGAAACGTATTAAAGGAAAATTTCAGATTCTCAAAAAACCTTGAAAAATTAAAAAGAAAGGCAATGAGGTATCTGAGGGAAAACTTTATCACCATATGACAGAAGATAACGTTTGGCTCCTTCGTTGAAGATGTATGAAGTTTATCATGGAAGTTATATCTTGATCTTGAAATTTCTCAGCCAGTCAATATCACTTTCGTAAAGCTGTCTTAGGTCATTAAGTCCATAATAAATGAGAGCAAGTCTTTCGAGTCCCATACCCCATGCCATGACGGGATACTTTATCCCAAGAGGCTTAAGCACCTCGGGCCGGAATATGCCTGATCCTCCCAGTTCAACATCTTTTCCGTTTATTTTTACAATCACATCCATACTTGGCTCAGTGTACGGATAATACGATGGTACAAGACGAATGTCTTCGAATCCCAGTTGCGCATAAAAATATTTTAAGAACCATTTTAGGGTGGCAAGAGAGGTATCCTTGGAGTGCACAGCACCCTCTATTTGATGGAACTCGGCAAGATGTTTCCAGTCCACACTTTCATGTCTGAACACCTTTTCAACTGAGAAATATCCGCCCTCAATTTCCTTATATTTTGAAAGATATCTTATGGTATTTGGTGTTGTATGGGTTCTCAAAACAAGTTTCTCCGACTCATTCAAATGCCAATCCACACCATATCCTCTGTACCCTCTTATGCCATTTTTCTGAACGCTGCCGAACTTTTTAAAAAGCTTTTCCTCATCCTTTGAAAAGGTAATTTTATTTTTTGAGGCAATGTAAAAGGTATCCTGCATATCTCTGGCAGGATGATCCTGAGGAATAAATAGTGAATCCATGTTCCAGCCCGTTGATTCAATGTAATTTCCTGACATTTCGGTGAATCCTAACTGAAGAAATATCTCCCTGATCTCATTTATCAGATACTTCAGGGGATGTCTGCCAACTCTATTGAACTGTTTTCCCTGAAGGTTTAGTTCGTATTTCCTGAATTCTGCAGTTTTCCATGAGCCATCAAGCAAAATTTGAGGTGTTAATTCACCGATGGTTAATTTTATGGGACTCGATTTCGCATATTCTCTTCCCTTTTCCGTGATAGACAGGTTCCATCTGGTTTTTTTTCTTGAATATATCACATCGCCTCGTTTTAGAAGATTCTGAAGTGTGGTTTCAAAAAGTTTATCGAGGGGCATTCCCGCTTCTATTAATTTCAGGACCTGCCTTCTCCTCTCGATTTCTTCTTTAAAAATTTCGCCCTTGTCTGCATCCCAGCGTATTTTTCCTTTTATCGGAGCAAAACCAAATTTTGATATCTGGGCTATGGCAATCCTTGCGTTGGAATCACCCATAATTTTCATTACTAAATCTATGGATACTTCCCCTCTATCCTTAACAAGTGACAGAAGATTCTCTTCAGGAAATCCATTCTCAAGATATATTTTACCTTCGTCTCCAAGTTCATATTTAACTTCTTTCACTTCAGATAGATCTACCATGCCTTTCATCTTGAGCCAGGATGAAGCGCTTCGTATCTCCTCTTGAGTTAGATTGGACTCACCGCATTCCTCTATTGATATTGGCTGAGAGTTATCCCTTTGGCTTAAGAAATATAACAGCTTAGCTTCGTTATTACTTATCTCCACGGTCTGAAAGATAATATTTTGCTTAAAAAACTTATGGAAATTGAGAAGCTTCTTGTTTTTCATTATACTTGAAAATAGAACCATTGTGGTACATCTTCCATTAAGGTTTTTATAATTGAAACATGTTACATTTATTTTGTATTTCTTTCTTAGATACAACTCATATGTTATGTTCGTCATTTGCACATCTTTATGGAATGAATTCCCCTGTTCCATGGCTTAAGGTTTTAAGATTGAAGCAAAAATTTTTAAGAGCACTTAGATTGCGATTCGGTGCGAACTTATTCCAACAAGAAGAAATTTGTGATAGTTGCTCTCATATTTATCCTTTCATCCACTATGCTTTTATCATATGATAATCAAAACACCAGTCCTTATAAGCAGGAACATTTAAACGCTGCAGTTATTATCGCTTACCCGAAGGCTACACTATTTGTTTATAATCAGTATGGAGATCCTGTTTCAGGTGTGGCCGTATCAATATACAACGGAGAAAAGAACATCACCAATAATAATGGATGCGCAGGTTTTAAAATATATCTGGGGAATCAGGAGCTTAGTTACTGCTTTTGTTCGTTTTATTGTACACCATTTGGAATGCATAATTTTAACAATATTTCAGTTGTTTCGCCTTACAACTTCTATTTTTCAGCGCTTGTGAGTTCTAACAATAACGTTTTAGACCCGGCAATTATGATCCATTCTTTTGCGAACCTAAAGCCTCCACAAAGCCATTCAATATCATGTGCTTATTTATGCTGTTACAAGAGTAACACGACAATACAGAGTACCAATTCAGTTAATGAGAACGTTTTACAAAAATATGCAAATTTTACAACAATAACGGTTCCTATTACAAAATATATGACATCACATGATAATTATGAATTCAGTGTCAGTGCAGTTGGGCTCGATAAAAGTTATGTCTTTTGCAGTAGTAAGGTTCAAAATATTACCAGTTCACAGAGCAGACCATATAATATAATCCGGGAATCTCTTTTTCAGATCACATTCATATCTACAATTATTGCATTGACCGGTATTATTTTTCTCACGCAGAATATTGATGAGCAGATGAATAAACGAATTATTACGAAAGGAAAACTTACAACAATGGGAATTACATTTCTAAAAAGTTATATCCCTGAGGCAATTGCCATCATTATTTCAGTTGTATCTACATTGCTCTACTCATTTTTTACTGGGTTTGCTCCTGATTTCACATATTTCATATCATTAACAGTTGCATCCTTATTCCTCACAGCCTTCATGATTCTTTTCTATTCATTGGCAAATTCATACAAAAAGAAAGACATTAAAACAGGTTTCATTGTGAAATGGGCAATAATAATAGAACTGATATGGGTAGGAATATTCACTTCAATTGAAATAGGTTTTATTGGTTCATCAGACGTATTCAATCCACAAGTGCATTTGATAAATACTGTACTGGTAGGTCTGCAGTATGTGAATCCACTGGAATATGCAATATTAATAATAGACATTATGAATGGAATAATCCTGCTACCGACTGCATTACCAGGTTCAGTGATCAATTACGGCCTCAACCCAATCTCTATCGCTGTTGCCGGATCTATTGTTCTGCTATTGCTAATCATTGCAAATATTAAGGTCTCAGGAAAAAAGGTAACTGATAAGACATAAGCTTAAGGAGATTGATATTTGTCAACAACATTCAATCTGTTTACAGAAAATGTTAGATAATGAATGTGGTAATAGTTTCTTCCTTTCTCTCAATATCAATATATTTAAGCGATTCAAAGATTGCTGTATATTGAAAGAACTGCAGATTGAGGAAAATGTATATTTAAGTGAACTGGGTTGCATTTATCTGGCAGACGAATCCTCAGTTGTGATATCGGATCTGCACCTCGGTTTTGAGGAGGAAATGAATCTTCACGGGTTATATCTTCCCAAACTGCAGAGAGACCATGTGGAAGGTATCGTAGAAAAAATTATAGAGCGATACGACCCACGAAGAATAATTATCAATGGAGATTTTAAGCAGGAATTTTCAAGAAATCTGTCTCAGGAGTGGACCGATGTCATTCATTTCATTGAACGGTTTGAAAAACGGCTGCAACTGTACTTCGTAAGGGGAAATCATGATAATTATCTCATGACAATACTTTCAAAAAAAGGTCTCACGCTTTCTGACACCTATGAAAATGAACGTTATTATATATACCATGGTGACTCAGACAGGTCATTTAGAAAGCTCACAATTCTCGGCCATGAACATCCATCAGTGGTTTTGAGAGATAAAGTTGGGGGCATCTTTAAAATCCCAGCCTTCGTTTATAACGAGGAGGCAAGAATAGCAATAACGCCTGCATTAAGTTTCTTCTCTTCCGGAACAGATGTAACAGAATCGTTGATCAATCAGGAACACTTTACTCCTGTGTTAAAACACGTTGATCCTGATAAATTCAGGATTTTTGGGATAACCGAGGAGTTTGGGATTGTTGATTTTGGAAATCTGAAAGATCTACAGAGGAATTCCCAAGAGCCTCAATATTCTTCTTGAGGTGCTCTTCAAAATTAACCAGAAATTCACGCAAGGTGTCTATTTTACTATCTCTAATCAGATCCTTCAGAGCGAATGTTTGAGGGGCGAGGATTTTGTTTATAAGAGAATTTCCCATAAGATTAAGCAATTCCTCTTCATCTCCACCTTTGCTAACCTCGTGAAGATATCTTTGGATTTCCTGAATTAGAATACTTTTTGCCATTTCATAAGTAGTGGAAATAATTTCTTCCGCTTCAGTTTCCAGGATTCGTTCCTGAAGTTCTTTAATCTCCCGAACAATAATCTGCTTTGAAACAAGAATATCAGTTTCTTTTTTTGTTCTGTTTTTTTCCATTATACTGGAAGCCTTGTCTAAATTTATAAGAACAACGTTGTCGTTTTTGAAGTTTGGTTCAATATTTTTTGGGTTTGATATGTCAACCAGGATTTTCCTATCATTGATAAGCTCTATATTCTCCCTTTCCATTAAAGCAGTTTTGGATGTGGTAGCAGTGATAATTACTGTATTGCTGTCTATTATATACTTCATGTTCAATGTCTTTTCAAATTTGAGATTCAACATGGAAGCAAGCTCATTTCCTGCCTCTTCATTTCGCCCGTAAATCGTAATATCATTATTCTTATTTTTAATGAGATATCTGCCTATGGTTGCAGCCATTTTACCTGTTCCAACAATACCAATCTTTCTTTGAAGATCTCCAATGCTTTTGTCTATTTCATCGATCATAATTGCCGGTATGGAAACCTTTCCGTGGGAAATCGCAGTCTTTTGTCTAATCTCCTTCCCCACGCTAATAGCTTTTCTGAAAATAATTGAAATTTCCTTTCCGATCATACCTTTCTTAATGCTGTCCTCATAAGCTTCCTTGACCTGTCTTAAAATTTCCTGTTCCCCTACAGACATAGATTCCAGTCCTGCAGCCACTGAGAACAGATGAACCATGGCATCTTCACCCTTAAAAATTTTGGCTCCAGGGTCCTCAAAAATAACTTCATCATGCACTTCAACAAAGTATATTTCCACCCTGTTGCATGTTTTTAATATAATCTTCTGCTTAACACCGTATCCATTCAGTAAATTTATCCAGTATTTATCATCTTTAGCCATAATATTCTGGAGAATTTTATCATCATCATGAAAATCCCAGCAAGCAACTTTAAAGATAAACTTCACCAAAGCACCTCAATATTGTATTAAGCGACAATCTAAATTCTTTCAACATATTTTAACATATGTGGTCTGCACCTTACGTAATTTCATGTTAACGGAGGCATTAATATTTTGATGACCCTGGTTATAGAAATAAATCATTATTAACACGCTGATATACCTTAGTCAGGTCAATGCCATATAAAGAGAAATCAAGCAATCACCTTTTTGAAAATATACTGGAAGAAGCAGTGAAATCGCAATCAGGATACGAATCATGGGATATAATAATTAACATGGCAGCAAATAAAATTCGGGAGGGAAGAAGTGCGGATATCATTGGAAGGGAACTTCATCTTCCTTTGCAGGAGAGCAAAATAGTCTTTGATCTTGCAATGTCAAGGATAAGAGCCGAATCGAAATTTTCCAATTATGAGAAAATTTGGCTTGACAGCTATTCATCCAGATATTCTACACCGGAAATTGTTGCCTTGTACAGGTCTGAAAGACTCAAGGATAATCAAATTGTAGATATTGGTTCAGGGGCCGGAATGCAATCGATTTTCATGGCCAGGAATTCACGCGTCACCGGAATTGAAGTTGAGAAAACAAGATATCTTTTATCACTCCTGAACTCCAGGGCCTACAACTGGGAAAGGCCTTTGTTTATCAATGGTGATTTTCATAGCAGTGATATAGGTTCTTTAAACCCATCCATAATATTTTCAGATCCATTAAGACCTGAAACA
>JAKBRR010000096.1 GCA_021845325.1 Thermoplasmata archaeon | reverse complement strand
CACCTCATTTTCTATGTATCTCTTGATCTTTAGAGAACCATACAACTTAGCCATATGTTTGAAATCAACGAAATCTGGATCAACTTTACTTAATTCCTTCATTGCTTCTATGACTAACTCTATGCTACTGTATTTATCCCTGTCATATATATGAATGAAGTATCCTTTAACCATTGCATCTCTGAGCGGATCGAGGGTTGGCACAAACATCGTCTTTCTTAATTTTGCGCCATTAATTTTAGATGTGGGAAACTGGAAATGCTTTGAAAACCCGAATTCCAGGAATGGATAGGGTGTACCTCTACCAACGCTGGCTTTTGTAGCTTCCAGCAGTACCAAACCACTAAAATTAATTACAGAATCAAGGCAGGATAGATTTAATGATGGTGGAACATAGAATTTCATATATTTATCATAGTAACCATCCCTTGAATAACCAGACATCTTTGAGACTTTAAGATCTGCTCCTATTTTTTGATTCATGAATATGGCAACTTCCCCTATGGTCATTCCGTATCTAAGAGGTATCTGATCTATGCCAACGAATGAAAGGTTTTCCTTCTCTATCATTGGACCTTCTACCCTGCTACCCGAAAGTGGAGCAGGCCTATCGCAAACTATCAATCTAATTCCTGCATCCTTAGTTGCTTTTAGTAATTCCTTCAAAATTGACAGGTGTGTGTACGGGCGTGATCCTGCGTCTTGCAAATCGTAAATAACGGTATCTACTCCTTCAAGCCTGTCCTTGGAAAATGGTTTCCTGTTCTCTGAATATATAGATGTTACTGGTATTCCATTATACGTTTCATCAGGCACATCTTCACCATTCTTGAATGCGGTATAGAAGCCATGTTCAGGGGCGAAGATTTCTCTTACCATTACATCTTTTGATCTTAGCAAGTCAACGTTCTGTTCAAGGCTTGTTGTGACACCCGTAGAGTTTGTTACCATTGATATATTTCCTTTTAAATCTTCACGGTTTAAACAT
Source organism: Thermoplasmata archaeon (assembly GCA_021845325.1). Next base: position 5,626 of record JAKBRR010000096.1, on the reverse strand, counting down.
TCTAGTCCCAACCTGAATTCCATCACTTACCATTGTAATCTTGTATTTGTAATTAATCACGAGGCGGGAAACTGTTTTATATTATGAGTCTTTCATATTACTGTGAGAAAAGCAATTTATGTTCACCCATGGGATATATTTGAAGAGGGTGCCTCACATGTACTAGAAACAATGAAGAACATGAACCTCAATAGCATGAATATTGCTACTGTATATCATGCTGGCAGATTCCTCCTTCCACATAATATATTGAGAAAAGTGGTTAGTGCGGAGGAGGGTGTTGCTTATTTTAACTATGATCAAGAATATTTTAATAAAACTAATTTGAAACCTGTCAGGAATAAGAAATATAAAGATCGAGACGTATTGAAGGAGATCCAAGAGGCGAATGAATCCTACGGTATTGAACTTACATCGTGGACCGTATTATTTCATAATGAAGCACTTTCCACAAGTCATCCCGAAGTGGCGGTTGTAGACCCATTCGGATTTCCTGACATAAATAATATCTGCCCCAATAGCAGTGACTCAAGAAATTATGCTTCCGGAATTATCCAAAATATGATAGATTCCTATGGAATAAAGACTTTCCAGCTGGAATCAATGTTCTTTCCGGGTGGTTTGATTCATGGCAATCATCACGAAGTGTTTGGTGTTAATGTCACGGAAACTATGGATTTCTTATTTTCAATTTGTTACTGCAAAGTATGTCTATCCATGGCCAAGCAGAAAGGGTATAATCTGGAAGGGGCAATTCCAGTGATTAGAAGTTACATAAAGGAATCAGTTACAGATTTTAGTAAAGTAAACCAATTAAAATTGCAGTCCAAGGAAGATATCATAAGAAATGAATTGAAAAAGATAGATGTTGAATATCTAATTGATCTTAAGGATGAAATGTGTAAGGAAGTAGTAGAATCAATTATAGATTCTATCAGTGTTAGTGCATCAAGGGTGGACATTGAGGTGATATCAAATGTTCAGAGACCTTTTGAAAGTTTTCATATGAATAAGATTCCAGAGGGAATCAAGGCAATAGACCTTCTGGTCTATTTCAATGATCCAATGGTTCTCAGAAAAAAATTAAGGGAAAGCCTTGAAATGCTAAGGGGCGATGTTGATCTGTACCCAAGCATACGCATTAATTATCCTGTAATACAGAATGAGGTACAATTATATGAAATTCTAAACACGCTGAAAGAATTCAAATTAAAGGGTTTTAATCTTTATAATTATGGGTGGACACCTATGGAAATACTAAATAAAACTGGAAGGTATATAAGTAATTGGTGAATTTATTGAAAATACTCATCAAAGGAGGTCATGTAATTGATCTTGCAAATAATGTGGATGAGATTATGGACATTTCCTTGGAAAAAGATAAGATAACAGAATGCTTGAAAACTATACCAGAAACGGGACATGATAAAGTAATAGATGCTCATAATTTCTACGTTACTCCTGGTTTCATAGATATACACTCATCTTGCAGAGTATATTACACCTGCACTCGGAATTGATCCAGATAGAACATGTCTCCCCTATGGCGTAACCACTTCTGTTGATGCTGGATCCTCTGGTGAGATCACCTGGGACGCGTTCAGAGAATTCATAATCAAGAGGAAGAGAGAAAGAATTGATCGAATATCTTGTAAATGAAACTGAACAGAATTGACCATCCATGATCACAGATGAAAATGAAAAAAATCTTGATAGATTTATAAATGAACAAAATACCATAAAAAAATTAAGAGATGAGACTAACTCCATAGTTGGAGTGAAGTAGGCCCATCATGGTCCAATGAGCCTGAGAAAAGCGCTGGATATTGCGAGGAAGGCAAATTGCATTGCTATGATTGAAAACCATTATATGCCAGAACCACTGAAACTTCTGAAAAAGGGTGATATAATAACTCACATTTTCCATAATTATTACAATCCACTTGCTAAAAGAATAGATGGGTTAATTGATGAAAATGGCACAATTCACGAAGAATTTTTCAAGGCAAGGAATGAAGGTGTTTATCTGGATGTAGGACACGGAAGTAGTAGTTTTTCATGGGACGTAGCTGGAAAGGCTATTGAAAATGGGCTCTATCCAGATATAATCGGTACAGACCTATGGAAAAGCAATATAAATGGACCAGTTTACAACCTTACAACAACAATGGAAAAGTTCCTCCTTGTGGGAATGAGCCTTTTTGATGTGATCAAAGCAGTTACATACACTCCTGCAACGGCAATTAAAAAAATTAGTGGTTTTGGAAATTTAAGCTGCAACAGCCTTGCAGATGTAGTGATTTTTAAGGTGGCTGAGAGAAAAAAGAGTTTAACTGACTCTCAAGGAAAAAGCAAGATTGGAAATAAAGTGATATCAATCAGGAATGTGATCCTTAACGGTGAACTTTTAACATAGCTAAAATTGTTGAATTTCATTTTCCAAAATGTGAATTTGTAATACAAGATTTCGTTTTGAGTTTCTTTGATATTATTTAGTTGAAATAAAAAATCGGCTCGTTTGATCAGTTTACTTATTATTTTGCCTCAACCTTTTCTGCATTAAACCCATCAATCATTATGGAATAATTTGTATCATGGATTTTGTTTGTTTTCACCTTAACCCTAATGCTCTTCATCTCATGAGGCAGCAGAGGGAAGTAGTTTTCCTCGAAAATTGCTGGTGTTATATCGGAGTCATCATTCCTATTTACTAGTCTTAGCCTGACCAGGAAGGCAACTAAATTTTCCTGGTTCTTTACCGATACTAATATTGTGGAACAATTTCCAGAAACTGTTGTAAATCTAGATGCATCGAGCTTGACCTTTTTTAGATTTTGCAATCCCTTAAAATCTGCATACTTTCTTTGTGGAGTGTGATAGAATGTGGAATTCTCATAATCAAGATCTTCCTCTGTTATGGCAGATAACCAATAGAAGTTATCACTGATCATGTTTTCATTTTTTCCAAAGAGCCTTAAACTGAGTAAATACGTGGTTTCGGTAATATTCGGAATTGAAAATACTTTATTTGTGGAATCTGCCTCCAAGTTTACATTTTTTTCCTCTTCCCAGATTTTTTTGGAACCAAGATCATAAATTTCAGCCCTGAGCTTCATCTCTTTAAGTGCCTGGGAGGTTGTGTTTATAGCTACAACTGAAGAATCATCGTATGAATACTGGACATGAATCTGTTCCAGTGCCTTTTTTGTGCCAAAATATCCTCCAGCCCCTATCATGTTGTATGAATAGAGGTGCCATATAATCCCCGGCCAAGCATTATTGAGCATCCATTGAACTACTCCAGTAGCTCTGTATCTTTCCCGGTTGTATGCTTCAAACATGACTCTCTGCGCTTCATAATTGGAAGCCTGAGATTTCCATACAAAATCTTCAAGGCTTTTGAAATCCCCATATCTTTTTTCAAGAGATGTTTTGAACAGATCAATTGTCTTGAATGCCCCTCCACCAGCATGATAGTTCCATATCCTATTGATTGGCCATAAGTATTTCTTTGGGATAAATGTTTTAAGCTCCTCAACTGTTGGAATCGCAGGTCCGGGTCCAGTTTCAGTATTAAAACCTCTTGCTCCACCTATATCCTTTGCAATATACCAGTATACTGGTGGTACATAATCATACGGGCCATTCATTTTTACTCCAGAAAACCCTGTTAATTTGCTAACAAGATTTTTTGCACTTGATACGACAGGCTTGTTCCAGTGTATTTCTTTCTCGATGTCAAGATACATTTTTTCAACGTTTTCTGGCGGGATATAGTCACTACCATTCATCCAGAGAATGATTGATGGATGATGACGAAGTCTCGATAGCTGATCCATAAGTGAGTTAGCTGCTACAATAAAATTTTCCTCATCCCATAATTTCCATTTTTCCCACGCATCGCAACAGCACCATCCTGCTATTACCAATATTCCTTCCTCATCTGCTATTTCAAAAAAATGTTCATCTTCTAGCTTTCCTTCAAGTCTTATAGTGTTAAGACCCAGGTCCTTTACGTAATCAAATTCTGCTTTTCTTTTCTCTTCATCCCTTCTTAACAACATATCAGGTGTCCATCCTGCTCCCTTTATCAGAACAGGTTTGTTGTTGACTTTAAGAAGAATCTGATCATCTTCTGTTCTTTCTGAGGTAACTTGTGAAATTCCAAATCTTATAGTCTTAGAATCACTTAGGTATCCATTTTCCAGAAAAACATCCATGATCAGGGTATGCAGATTTGGAGCTCCCATGGTATATGGCCACCACAATTTTGGTTCCCTTACGCGAATAAATCCATTCCCTGGAATACTTATCTCTTTTTCCTCGTTTGAATCTATTTCTATTTCTTCCTTAAAATCTATGTCTAAATTATGATTAACAATTCTTCCTGAAATTATTCCCTTTAATCTTGAATCCTTATAATTTTTAAGTCCCACCCTTATTTTCAAGTCTGCAGCATTTCCATCCTTTTTATAAACCAGAACAGTCTCCACCGTTGGATTCCTAAGTTCGAGTCCATTGTTTGAGCTTAAGGTTACATCCTGCCATATACCCATGTTCTTGTCAGGAGGAGTTGGATTCCAATCCACGAATGTGATTCCGAGATCCTTCGCCTTTGGTGGGAATATCTCAACTGCTAAAGTGTTTATATCGCCTCTCCTTGCAAATTTACTAATGTTCAACGTGAAGCGCCTAAATGTACCAACAATATTTTTAGAATCTGCTATTTTTTTACCATTTAGCCATATATTTGCTCTGTAATTTAAGCCATTAAACTTTAAAATTATATTATCTCCGAAGAGACTTTCGTTAATATGGAATTCCTTTCTGTACCACCATGGCTTTGCAAATGGACTTTCAGAATCCATCTCCTGATTAGAAAATACTGTACCTATTTTATTAGTAACCCCAGGCAACTTCCTTAGATTCATTCCATAAAAAATATCCTCGAAAACACCATTATTTACCAATGTTGATAGTATGGTGCTTGGCACTTTGGCATCGTACCATCCTTCTGTTGAATACCCTGAAACAGAAATACTGTTCCCTCCAACTTTAACTTTTTCTTCAGATTGTAATTTCCACCCATCGTTTAAATTTATCTCTATCATCTTGCAATTCTCCTCTACTTTCATATGTTTCCCCTCTGCTTGATATTTCTATCTTAGTTTTTTGGCAACATGCAATTAATTTATTGAATTATAATAATCTTTCCTTGCTCTCCTCAGGTGCGTAGAGAATTATATTCAAATTTTCCATAAGTTCTCTATTAAATTATTTCCTCGCCCTCGAGGCCTCCCCGATAGTTTAATTGTCCTTTAATCTCTAATTGAGTCTTATAATATCATGAGTTAATTTTGAAGACTGTGTAGCTCAATCTTGTTTCAATTACCACCACAAAAATTTTGGATTGATGAAGAGTTTTGATTACATATCATCTTCTTTCTTTTCCCTCGCTTTTTTGTGTTTCTTTGAGGTCAAGACGCCGGCAACTCCTCCAATCACTACTACTGCTGCTACTACTCCGGCGATCACATATAGATATAGGTCAATTGAGGAAGTAATTGCCTTCGCTGAATCCGAAAAGATGTTTTTCATAGTTTACATGCTACGGAGTTAAGTGGTC
>JAKBRR010000095.1 GCA_021845325.1 Thermoplasmata archaeon | reverse complement strand
GAAAGATACCTGGAAAGGGCTTCAGAGATAGAAACAATTTTGAATAAACCTGATGAGGCTCTGAAGTTCATTGATGAGGCAATCTCCATTAATAATTCTAATGAGAGATACAAATTGATAAAAGGGAGTCTATTGCTTGATTTCAAAATGCATGATGAAGCCAAAACTTTCGGATTTGAACAGTATAAAGATAACAAAAATAACCCCTTGCTTACTTTCATGTTTATAGATATACTTTCCATTACACAGGATCTAACATTATTTACCACATTTCTGAATGAAGCAGGTTTTCCGGAAAGCCTGAATGCACTAATTAAAATTTACTATGGTCTTGATGAACAGGAAGATGAATCCAATATTGAAAACTCACTGTCTAATTTATCGACGGATGTTAAAGGCAACCAATTTCAGGAGGATCTATCGGTCATTCTATATAACAATCTCTTTGAGGATGATGAAGAAGACATTGATGACGAATAAAAATGTTAACTCAAAATTTTTTAAAGCCTGACTAAATGATGATTATTCTCACCTAAAACCTAAATTTTTTTTGAAAGTTAGTATATAGATTTGAGAAGAGCAAGAATTCAATTAACCGGTATCTTTAGGGTAAGTTCAAAGTTAACATTATCCAAAATAACCAAGGTCATCCTTCTTCTGACCTTTATTAATGGCCTCTTCCTGCATTTTTTCCGTAATTTGCTCTATCTGTTTGCTCCTTATCTCCAGATCCTTGACGTCAACTTTGATTCCAAGAAGTTTTGTCAAAACCTTAACAAGTTCCTTTGCCCCCTTGGGATCCGCGAAGTAACCCGATGTCTCACCCATTAGACACCCACCATCCATTCCAAAAATTTCCTGACTTAAACCCAATATGATACCGGCAGACCCCACAATTCCTCCACCTGGCTCTCCCTTTGGAAACACCACGCCACTTTTTAGCATCTTTGATTTCAGTTTTTTGTCAGTTACTGCACCAAGTACTCTTGGCTTTTCAACAATTCTTCCTGTGCTATACCCACCCATTGTGTATACGGTGGTTACGTTTAATTTCTTAGCTATTTCCAGTATTTTGTAAGATAATTCATATTGTCCTTCCTGAGTTGTTCCCTGAAAATCTCCGGTTACAATAATAATCTCCTTTTTAGCATCCATCCTTTTATAATAAAGACTGTTTCTTGACAGATGAGTTACACCCTCGTCATCTATGAATATTTGCGGAGGAAGATATTGAGAGAATATGTCGCAAATTTTTTCCATTGAGAGTTTGTCTATCAGATAATCAGCTGCTATTTTTCCTACGTTGCCGATACCTGGTAACCCGCCAATAAGTATTGGGTTCTTGGTCTCTGGCATCTTAATTTCATTAACTACTATTTTCTCCATTATTTTCTTCCTCCTTTTCCTTAATTCTGAATTTTTGAAATTTATCAGATGGTGAATACTTTAGCGGGTCCGTATTTCTAGTTTGAGAACCACATACCGGACATTTCTCTTCCATAGTATATTTGCCACAGTTTGCACACTTTCTAATAAGCGTTTTCATGACTAATTACTTCTTGAAAATTCTACTACTACACTTTCCCTTTTACCTTTGTCTGTGATATTCTGAACGATTTTCTTTAGCTTATCCTCAGCCACTTTGTATTCCTTTTCTCGAACAACAATTCTATATCTAGGAGCACCTGCATATTGTATTGAAACGCCTTCTTCCTCTCCCACATCCTTGAAAGTGTCCTTAATCAAATCCACACCGTTTGGCTGAAGTGAATAAGCCTCTATATAACCTCCTATCTTTACGAAAGGAGGAGTGACATTTTCTTTTGAAATTTTTATAAAAGCATTTTTCCATTTTGCTTTAACGGTAGGCATAAAATCCTCGCCTGAGGCAGCATCTTCAAAAGCTGCATAAATCGAGCCATATTCTGACTGAAGCTCATTGCCAAATTCAGTCATACACTCATCATACGATTTCTTCAATTGTTTGGCGAGAAGTTCCATAAGTTTTTTTGCCTTCTGTTCATCTTTCCATTCTGAAATTTTTGCTCTCTTCTGATGATCATTAACTCTCTTTAAAGATAATTCAACATTTCCTCTCGTTGGGTCAACTGAAAGAACTTTACAAACTGTTTTTTGCCCTTCCCTCAAATAATCTTTGATATATTTAACCCAACCGGTTGCTACCTCTGCGATATGAATAAAACCTTCTGTTCCGGGGAATTCATCTAAAGTTACATCCGCTCCGAATTTTTTAACGTTTCTAATCGTAACTACTACGACATCCCCTGTCTCTGGAAGGTTTTTTGCCATTTCAATACTCTTTAATTTTTTCTCCGGATATGCTGATTAGACCCCCGGTTGGAGAGGCCAATTCAGACCCGCAAATATTACAGATTACCTTAGAAGATCCTTTGCTATAGGTTACCTGCTCATTGTTACATTCTTTGCACTTTAATCGAATAAATTTATTACCTACGCCCTTAAGCTTAACGCTTGTTTTTTCGCTCATTGATGCACCTCCAATATCTCAAATTTCTTTGCCCTCTGTGTTGGTCTGGTTAATGCCCTTTTACATTTAGTGCATCTGAATCTTATACTGACTCTCTTTGTAGGTTTTTCTCTGCCTTCTGGCTTTGGCCTTGGAAAACCTCCATATCCTGATGTAACTCTTCTGAATAATCTCTGACCATGCTTCAATTCGCTAGCCTTTTTCTTCCTTACCCTTTCCACTTCATGATCAGTATGTTCATGGCAGAATTTGCAGTACATTTTAACTTGTTTAGGAATCTTCACTTTATCACCATCTTCTCTGTTAACTATGTGTTTGAGCCCACCTTACCTGACCTTTTGCTATTTATTAGATGAAGACGCGATGATTTACCCATTACGCCTAAACCATAGCTACAGAAGGTATTAATCCATATTTCACCTATTTCATAGAGTGAATCTGGCTTGAATTTACCATTGCCGGTGGGTATGCTCCCTTGATTATTTCCCAATATATCACTCTTTCCGTCTTGATTTACGTGCTTAGCCGGAATTGTTCAAATTTATTCATATTTTTGAAGGATTGAACTTAGTTTTGAAATGCGGTAATGTTACTGTATTAATTTTATCCTGTATAAGTGAAAAGAAGAGAAGTTGTTATTATCTTCCAACTAAGGGTTTTCCATGACCGGGCAGAATTAATGCAGCTTTCTTGTTAAAAATCAGTTCCTTTGATTTCTCTGCCATTTTCAAATCAAGTGTAAAAGCCTTGTTTATAATAGCTTTGCCAGATCTATTCGTTACTGCATCACCAACAAACAGTACTTGATCGCTCTCTAGATAATATGATGTACTACCTGGTGTGTGCCCAGGCGTTTTCATAAAACTAATCCCGTTAATGTTTAAATCAGTAACTTTAATTGCTGATGTTATCGGGTTACTTTTCATTAACTTTGAAACAAATTTTGATAACAAATGTTTTGTTGGAATAATTTTTGACTTCCCTAAAACAACGTCCATTTCATTATCTGGAACATACACCTTACTTCGAAATTCGTCGGTTATTGCTTTAAGACCGCCTGTGTGGTCCGGATGATAATGTGTTATCAGTATATATTCTGGTATCTGCTGGATTTGTTTATAATAAGCAATGACTTTCCTGGAAGATCCCTTAGTACCTGCGTCAATGAGCAAATGCCTGTCTTCAATTTTAACGTCATAACAGTTAGCCATTGTTCCATCAATTAAAGTAACGTTGTCTGAAACCTTCATAATTCTATAAGTTTTATTTTCCATATAAATATAAGTGTTGATAATTACCATAAAAAACTTAATTCAGTCTATGACTAGATATTTATTTATAATGATTAACAATGTCAGCAGGTAATTATGCCGGGAAATCCTAGTTCAGCAGCGAGACCATTAGATGTGCTCAGAAGATCCATAGAGAAAAACGTTCTTGTGGACGTTAAGGGGAAGAGAGGATACTCTGGAATTCTTGAAGGATATGATGTTTATATGAACCTTGTCCTTAAGAGCGCTAATGAAATAATCAATGGAGAAAGCAAAGGAGTTTATGACAGAATACTGGTCAGAGGAGATAATGTTATATTTGTATCTCCCTCAAAAGGTGAAAAACAATGAGTAATGGAACAGCAGTAATGGGTAAGATGTCGGGAAAGAAGGTACACATCAGATGCAGGAGATGTGGTCATCATTCATATCATGTGAGAGAAAAGAGGTGTTCCCACTGTGGATTCCCTAGTCCAAGACTCAGAGAGTACAGTTGGGCAAAAACCAAATGAGCACTGTGCTGTCGTAGGATTTTACGGCACAGATGGCGCATTTGATTGGATATTTACCTCGCTTAGAACACTTCAGCATCGAGGGCAGGAAAGTTCTGGTATATCCATATTTGACGGAACAAGGATTAATACTGTCAAGGTAATGGGTCTTGTAAACGAGGGTTTCAAAGGTTTAATTGAGAATGGGAGTATATACTCCAAACTTAGTGGAAACATTGGTGTAGGTCATAACAGGTATTCAACGGCAGGAGCCAAGGACCTTAGTGGAGCTGGCCCGGTTACGGTATCCTCAATGCTTGGTGAACTTGCTCTTTCACATAATGGAGAAATAGTAAACCAGGTTGAATTGAGGGAAGAACTTAAAAAGAAAGGAATCACGTTCCAGACACAACTCGATACTGAAGTTCTTCTTATGATTCTTTCAAGGGAAATTAGTGAAAAGGGCTTGAAGAATGGATTCAAAAATGCAATGAGTCTATTAAGAGGTTCATATTCCTGTGCACTGATAATCAATAATAAATTGTATGCCTTCAGAGACCCGCTTGGGATTCGGCCACTAATCTTTGGGAAAGTGGGAAATAACTATATTGTAGCATCAGAATCCTCTGTCATTGATGTGCTTGGAGGCAAGATAATAAGAGATGTCGAACCGGGAGAAGTGATTGAGTTTTCTGAAGGCGAGTACAAAACTATACTAAGTGTACCTTCTGTGAGAACTGCTCATTGTATGTTTGAGTACGTATATTTCTCAAGACCGGATAGTGTTATTGATAATGTAGAGGTTTATAATGCTAGAATTTTAATGGGAAGGGAGTTGGCGAAGGAAGCTCCAGTGGAGGCAGATGTGGTAGTCCCTGTTCCCGATTCGGGAAGAACACAGGCTATGGGATATGCGCTTGAACTGGGTCTAGAATATTCAGAGGGGCTTTTCAAAAACAGATATTCGGAAAGAACCTTTATAATGCCTACTCAGAGTCTTAGATCTAATTCGGTAAAGATAAAATTGAATCCTATAAAATCAGCAATAGCCGGAAAAAAGGTTGTGCTCATTGATGACAGTATTGTTAGAGGAACAACTATGCGTTATATAGTTTCAATACTCAGGTCAGCTGGCGCAGCTGAAATCCACGTAAGAATTGGATCCCCTATGATTATTGCACCCTGTTATCTGGGAGTTGATATGAAAACAAGGGACCAGTTTATCGCGCTGAATAAAGCCATATCCGATATAAATGCTGAAATAGGATCGAATTCTCTAGCCTATCTTTCTTTGGATGGCTTGAAAAAGAGTATTGGACTTGGGTCTAAGAGTCTTTGCCTCGGTTGTCTCACCGGAGAATATCCGGTAAAGATCAAAGGCGAAAAGTTTACCCAGCAAACTGCCCTGGAAAGTTACTGATTAAAATTTTAAACGCAATTTCTTTTGAAATTAGTTCAGTTAAGTTATAGTAAAAAATTATAACACCTAACTCATAACCCCATGGTTTTATATGAGTTGGCAAGAGGCCGAAGTAAGAGAATTGAAAGTTGGGAGATATATGCTTGTTGATGACTCTCCGTGCAAGATAATGGATATTACAACATCCAAGCCTGGAAAGCATGGGGAAGCAAAGGCAAGGATTGTTGCTATAGGTATCTTTGATAACCAAAAGAGAAGCGTGGTATTTCCTGTGAAACATAAGGTTAAAGTGCCGATAATAGAAAAGAAGAACGCTCAGGTACTCAGCGTGGCAAACAAAGAGGCTCAATTAATGGACAGTGAAACCTATGAGACTTTTCTCATATCCCTGTCAGATGACGAATTAGATAAGGTTAAAGCTGGAACAGAGGTATCTTATTGGGAAGCAATGGGCGTCAGAAAGATAATGCTGGGGAATTAAGTTCTTATATTTCCCTTAGAAAAATAGCTGATGCACACTACTCATATGAAGACTCCAAATATGTAATATTTGGGGTTCCATTCGACCAGACCTCATCGTTCAGAAAGGGTTCCAGCTTAGCTCCGGATGCAGTAAGGATAGCCTACGATAACCTGGAATCCTTCGATGCGTATTATGGCGTTGATTTTGGAGAAATTCCCATATGCGATTTGGGGAATTTATCAGTAAGCGAGGATCCTGAAGAAGTTGTGGATTCAGTTCAGAGAATAACAGAATTGATCACTGGAGATGACAAAATTCCAATAATGATAGGTGGAGAACATTCAATTACAGGTGGCGCAATTCGAAATTTCAAGAATTCTACTATGATTATAATTGATGCACACTCGGATTTCCGTGATGAGTATATGGGAAGCAAGTTCAATCATGCCTGTATCACGCATAGAGCTTTTGAAGTATTGGGAGAGGGAAAGATTTTTTCC
>JAKBRR010000094.1 GCA_021845325.1 Thermoplasmata archaeon | reverse complement strand
TAGGGTGACAAGGAAAGGAGGGGTGATAACCTTTCGTTGATGAAAAGCAGATGATTGATCCATTCTAATAAATTCCATCTGTTCTTCAGATACGAATAGCTCATTTTGATATCTTTCAGATAAGAAATTTCTCTAGGAAGAAATTGTGGGAAATATTTCCATTCAGATGAAATTTAAAATCTATTCTTTACCCGTAAATGCATTAAAGCTTCTTGTTCGGATGGGTAATCTCTCTAAAACATAGTTTTTTAAAGGTTACAGAATCGATAATATTGCATAATTACCAAAAAATATATTGTAGAATTAATATATATCATTCATGCGATTAAAAGAATCTAAAAAAATTATAACATTCCACCTAGAAGGGATAACCCTAAGAAATATTGGTGACGAAATGGATATATCCAAAGATACAGTTGGATCAGTAATAGAAAAATGGAAGAGTGGAAATGTCCCATTCCTTCAGCAGTCTATACCCTATGAGAACAGGATCATGGAAATTGCAAAATTCACAACTGCAATAACTAGCTGAACTATCTTCTAATTTTTAGCTTATCTTGAAAATGTCATGTTAAGAAATGTATATTAAGAGACATGCGATTTACCGCCATGAAGATAGGTATACCTGTTAGTTCTCCATTAATTGAAGAGGATGATATTGAATCTGTAACAAGGTGCTTAAGGTCTGGATGGGTCAGTTCCTTAGGTGAGGATGTACTGAACTTTGAAAGGGCTTTTTCAAGTTATCAGAATGCAAAATATGGAGTTACAACAAATAGTGGTACGACAGCGCTTCATCTTGCACTTGCTTCCTTAGGTCTAAAACAAAATGATGAAATTATTATGCCTACATTCACAATGATAGCAACCATAAATGCTGCAGAATATTTGGGATTAAGGGTAAAACTAGTTGATGCAAACAAAATTACCTGGACAATGGACTTGGAAGATTTAGCGCGAAAAATTACTGATAAAACAAAGGCAATCATGGGTGTCCATATATATGGTCATCCGGAAAATATGATTAGAGTGAACGAATTCGCAAGTGAGAGAAACCTTTTGGTCATAGAAGATTCTGCTGAAGCACATGGAGCTGAAATTAATGGAAAAAAGGTAGGGACCTTTAGCAATGTAGGTTCTTTTAGTTTTTACGCAAACAAAATAATAACAACCGGAGAAGGTGGTATGAACATAACAAATGATAAGGATTTAGCTGAAAGAATGGCCTGGCTTAGAGCACATGCCTTCGGTAAAGAAGGAAAACACTTTTGGCATGAGGAACTTGGATATGGATATCGTATGTCCGCATTACAGGCAGCACTGGGAGTGTCGCAGGTTAAAAAGATAGATAAATTGGTTAAGAAGAGAAGAAATAATGCCAAATTATATAATGAATTGCTTTCTAAATTATCTGACGAAAATAAGATAACACTTCCAGCAGAAGAAAAGTGGGCAAAGAACGTGTACTGGATGTATTCCATCCTCGTGGACGAAAAACATAGAAACAGTTTTATGAAATACCTTGAAGGAAAGGGAATCGAAACGAGGACTTTTTTCTATCCCATCCATAAGCAACCTTACTATAGTCAAAGATATGCAAGCGAATCATATCCCGTTGCCGACCAACTGTCAAATGAAGGAATTAATCTTCCATCTGGAAATCTTCTTAGTGAGGAAGAAGTGGTTCAGGTTTGTTCTGAAATCGAAAATTATTTTAAAGGAAAATAGACCAGGAGGTGAGAAGTAAAAATGACTAAACGAGCATTGATTACTGGAATAACTGGTCAAGATGGGGCATACCTTGCCAAATTACTAGTGGATAAAGGTTACAAAGTCTTTGGTACTTTTCGAAGAACATCTACACCAAATTTCTGGAGACTTCAATATGTTGATGTTTTGAAGAATGTTGAATTGATTTCTATGGACCTTTCAGATCTAAGTTCGGTAATTGAAGCTGTTAGATATGCTAATCCTGATGAAATATACCATCTAGCCGCTCAAAGCTTTGTTGGTAGATCATTCGAAGAACCTTTATCAACTAGCGATGTTACTGGTCTTGGTACCGCGCGTGTACTTGAGGCTATTAGAATATTAAACATTGATGTAAAGGTGTATCAAGCATCAACAAGCGAATTATTCGGAAATGAATCTTCAAAAATACAATCGGAAAGTTCTTTATTCGCTCCTGAAAGCCCATATGCGGCTGCTAAGCTTTATTCCTACTGGATGTCACAAATATATCGAAAAGGATACAAAATTTTCATTTCCAATGGTATTCTATTTAATCATGAGTCACCCATACGGGGAATGGAATTTGTAACTAGGAAGGTAACCAACGCAGTTGCTAAAATCAAGCTGGGACTGCAAAGCGAACTAAAGTTAGGGAATTTATATGCAATTAGAGACTGGGGATTTGCCAAAGACTATGTTGAAGCAATGTGGCTAATCCTTCAACAAGATATCCCAAATAATTATGTAATTGCGACGGGTGAGGGGCATTCAGTCAGAGAACTAGTAGACTTGACTTTTGACATTGCTGGTCTCTCCGCGGACGATTTTCTAAGTGTGGACAAAAAACTGAATAGAGTAAATGATGTAAATGAACTAGTAGGTGATAACACAAAGGCGAAGGATGATTTAGGATGGAGTCCTAGAACCACATTTAAAGATTTGATTGAGATTATGTATAAAGAGGACCTTAGAAGATGGTCGGATTATATTTCAGGGAAAGAGGTAGTATGGGATGCACCATCCTATAAGGAAGATGTGAATCTGGCGTCTGTGAGGTATAGTATCAAAACTTAAAAGGTAATATAATGGATTGGACTAAAAATTATCGAGATCTATCTACTATTTATATCAAAGGGATTTAAAGTAGATCAAGATAGTTGTTGATCTTCAGGAATTCCTCAACCGTTCATATTTGACCACGGAGATTGTATTTCAGCATGGTGATGTAGTACAGGAGATATATACCCATATCACTCCTATTTGGAAAGTTTTTATGTTTCACCCTGACCTTGGTGCCTCAGTTGCTTCACTCTCACACATCAAGATCATATTCACCCATCGTTGTATTCCGTGGTGGCAGTATGTCCAATATTTTCCTCTTCTCTTTATGTATGAGAGCATCCAGAGCATGGCTGCAGTTGGCGCAACTTTCCACCGTCACATGGATGATCTCATTTGGTTCTCCCATTACCCTTGCTGCACCTCTGTGCCACCTGGATGAACCTCTCTTTCCAGGTAGATTTTTTATCTTCGATCTGATCATCTGTCTCGAGGGTGGTGTTTGGATTCTCTTAAAAAAGGAATTTCTTTTTTAGAGATTCGATCTCACCTCTGCGTGTTTCAATTTCGCCTGTAAGTTTAATGATAGTGCTTTCAGTTCAAATATATAATTCTCAACATTAATCTCTCCCGGAAGTACCGTGTACTTTTATTATGTCCTCATGAAAATACTTTTTTGTTCAGCGGGCAGCTATGTCCGTCAGTAAAATTGAAAAAAAGGTAAAATCGGAACTAAATGAGTACCAAAAATTAATTAAATCACATGGTATTAGCCGACGTGCATAATGGCAATACAAATAATTTTATTCTCATTGTTTTAGACACTCTAAGGAAAGACTATTTTCAGAAATATATTGAAGATTCAATTTCAAGATACGATGGAATAGGTCAGCCCTCCATTAGCTACAACAATGCTATTTCTGCTTCCAATTGGACCATACCCTCACATGTTTCAATGTTCACGGGGAGATCTCCTGATATTCACGGTGTACATGAAACAAAGAATATGAAATCTCCAGAACTTTTTGAAAAGATATCTACGGAAGGGGTGCCAAACAAGGAAAATCTAATAGCGAGGATTGCGCAAAGAGAAGGTTATAATACAGTTTCTTTTGCTTCAAATGCCTATTTTTCCCCAGGCTCTGGGCTTAATTATGGATTTAATTTGAGTACATATTATCCAGATATATCCTACGAACTTAAGAACCAAGAGTTGCTAGGCATGGGGAAAGTTGGTGATACACCCGAAGGAAAAGGTCTTCTAAAACAAATATACAAAAAGGAGGGTATTTCTGGTATAGTCAAGTCTGGATTTGATTATATGAAAATAAAAAAGATTAGGAAATTCAACAACTATCCTTTAATAAAGGGGGCAGACAGGATTATCCAAAACCTTTCTAATTCCACATTTGAACAGCCATTTTTTCTTTTTATTAATTTTATGGAAGCCCACGAGCCATATATAATTAATGAATATATGAAACTTAATCAGAACTTACATCTAGCCGGGGTTTCACCTATTAAAAACGGAATTCTTAAGGAAATAAGGGAGAAATACAAATCAGAAGCCATACTACTGAAAACAATGATGTCTAATTTAATGGAGACTCTCAAGAATATGCAGTTACTTGATAATACAACTTTAATTTTCACTTCTGACCATGGTCAAGCCCTTAACGAACAAGGTTTTTATGGTCATGGCATTTTTCAATATGACAGTATTATAAAGTGTCCCTTAGTAATTAAACCTTCAAAAGGAATGAATCTTAATCGCCCACATGACGCTCCTATCTCTACAAAGGAAATTTATTACTTGATGAAAGGAATAGTTGAGGGCGATATGACCGAGTTCAACAATTCAAGTGATATTGTATTTTGCGATTCTTTTGGGGTTGAACAATCACTCTCAATGCTAAACAAATTAAACAACGCTCAAAGGGAAGATTTTTTGAAGAAATACGATTGCCGCCGTGTGTCTGCCTTTGATGGGAAATATAAGGTCACAATCAACATGGATACAAAACAAATTGAAGAAATTACTAAGGAGGGTTTAATCTTAGATCCAAACACGAAAAATGAGAATATAAAAAAAATGGAAGAGGAAATTTACATCTATTCGAGGTAAGATAAATGAGAATTTTAATCTATACAGACTCATTCCCCCCAGCCGTTGGAGGGTATGAGAAATTCATATACGATTTCTCCTTAGGATTGTCCAAAATTGCTGATGAAATTTATGTTTTTACATATTCAGGTGAATTTCGGAACGAAGGGATTAAAAATTTACACATTTTAAATTCCAATTATCATTTTAGTTTACAAGGATATAAAATTGTGAGTCCTGGTAAAATAATAAGAATTATAAGAGAAAAGAAAATAGACACAATCGTTTTTAATGGACCTACTGTTATGGAAAATGTTCTGCTCATAAAGAGAACCGTTAAAAAGTTAAAAATTTTAATCATATTCCATTCGGCATATCAGAGCTTGTTGGCAAGGTTGATTTTCAAATTAGTTGCAAGGATTACCTATAATTCAGCCGATCTAATCTTAGTTCAAAACAGTAGCGATCAGTTGTTGCTTGAGAAAATTATAAGGAAAAAGAGAAAGCTCGTTAAAATTTATTTTAATGGTCTACTCCTGTCTAATATGAATAAATCTGTGAATTTAACCAAGAAAATTGATTCAAAGATTCTTTTTGTAGGAAGGTTGGATAGGGCGCATAATTACAAGGGGTTAGATCAGTTGCTCCTATTTTTTGAATCTTTAAAGGATAAGTTACCCCGGGAGATCAGTTTGACAGTAGTAGGGGACGGTGACTTGCGTCCATTTTACGAAGACATGGTTAAGAAAAAGGGAATTGACAGAACTGTAGAATTTCTTGGAGAAGTTTCAGACGAGAAAGTAAAAGAGGAGATGAGGGAGTCTGCCGCTTTGATCCTTCCATCCATAAATGAGAGAGAAGGGTTTGGTAGGGTGGTGCTTGAGGCTCTGGCCCAAGATACTACCGTTATAGTTTCAAACCGGGCTGGTATATCTGAGTTGATCAAGAAATATGAATGTGGGTTCGTTTATGATCCAAATTCAAAGGAAGAGCTTTTAACAATTTTAAGAAATCTCAATGAAAATAGACCAATAATAGAACAATACAGATTCAATGCAAGAATGATGATTAAGAAAGAAGAATTTGATATGGATCATTTATTACCTAAAATTGTTAATCTACTGGATAAAGAAAGTACCAAAAGTTTCAAGGGGGGGTGAATTGACTTTGGCTAATAAGGGCATATCCATTATTCTTCCAACTAAAAATGAAGCAGAGAACATTATCAATATTATTGACAAAAGCTTTCAGGCATTAAGGGCTTACGAGCTGGAGATAATAATAGTCGATGACAATTCCACAGACCAAACAGTATCTTTGGTTGAATCGAAAATCAAAAAAGATGAGAATATAGTCCTTTTAAAGAGAAAAAGTGGGTGTCTAGCATCAGCCCTTCAGGATGGCCTTAAACTCTGCCACGGAGAAACAATTTTTTGGATGGATGCGGATTTTTCTCACCCTCCAGACATAATGCCTATCATGCTCAATAACTTGGAAGAATATGATGCAGTAATAGCATCCAGATTTGTAGAGGGAGGAAAAATGATTTCAAGTAGATTTCGGGTGTTAGGAAGCACTGTTGTATCAATATTTGGGAAAATTATAATTGGCAAAGAAGTAACAGATTATACAAGTGGATTTATTGCCATTAAGCGAAATGTTATCGACAAAATAGGGATAAAGCCGATTATTAGAAAAGATAATAAGTTTATTATAGGGTATGGGGAATACTTTATCAGGATTTGTTTTGAGCTAATTAAACATAAATATAAAATTTTAGAAGTGCCCTATATTTATAAAGACAGAGAATTTGGTGAGTCTAAAACTTCAACCAGTAAATTTAAGGCAGTGAAATTTGGAATTATTGATATTTT
>JAKBRR010000093.1 GCA_021845325.1 Thermoplasmata archaeon | reverse complement strand
AGGAGAGAAGAAGCACAAATTCATGAGAACACTGCTTATCAGTTCTGATATTAGAGATGCAATGAGATCGGCAGGATTCAATTGGAGACCATATCTCCTGAGACCATATTTTGCAACTGCAATGACGTTATGTGAATCCAAGGGATTGATTACGCATGAGTTCAGGCAGTTCTTCATGGGACATGCAGGGGATATTGAAAGGGTTTATTCGCTGAATAAAACACTGCTTCCTACTACAATAGAAGAGATGAGGGAAAAATACGCTAAATGCCTGAAATTCATTGAGACTGAATATCGTGGGATCACAGAATCAGATTCAGTGAAGATTCTCAGGGAAAGCACGATTAACGCCATTGAAATCTATGCCAATGTAAAGCTCTCTGAGGAGCAGAGGAAGGAACTCATGGCATTGAATGTGGATGAGTTCAATGAAAGACTGAGGGAGATCGCAAAGAAATCTCAGGCTAATGCGTTGAATAACGGCAACAGTCATAAAACGATACCTGAGAAGGATTTGACAAACTATCTTAATCAGGGATGGCAGCTAGTGTCATTTTATCCGGACGGCAATAAGGCAGTTATCAGGTTACCGGATCACTGATGCCCATTCTTCTCATAAAACCCAACATGATCCTTCTCCCCAACACTTAGAATTTCAGCTTTTATTGATGAGGATCATATCATAGCAAATGTTCACTATAATAAAATACAAAAAAGAGGGAATAAAGATTATGGAAGAGGGAATGTATAGTCTGGTCATTGCAGGAAAATTCCAAGAGTTATTAGAGATCATGAGGTATTGATTTCAAATAGCATGAAAAAAGAGGAGAGAAAACTAGATTTCATAACAGCCAAAGCCTTAAGAGACCATGAGAAAATAGACGATGGATTCAGCAGGTATCAAGAATTTTGACCAGTGGAAGGATAGACAGGTCAAAGTGATTCTTTTAGGGAACTGTTACTGATGAATTTCTAGGGTTATGTTAAGAAAAATAGGGTTCGCATTGAGAGCATTAAATTAGCATTGTTTCGACTGGCTGCATCATTAGTATTACTCTAACACCAAGTTCTTTAAATGATCTTCTATGAGCATTCCACTTACCTTGGTCCCATTTTGTTGCAGCAAAAACAATATATCGGTTTACTTCTTTACACTTGACCGCTGCATGTTCAATCGCCTGATATATTCTCTTTTCAACACTGTCATGGGTTCCTATGGCGACCACCAGAATCGGGTGGCATCCACCAGGTGTTCCACCAGGTATGACATTGGTGCGAGCATGAGTTTGCGGTAAATTACGCACTATGTTTTCCCCGCTGATAGATCCACTCCTAGATTCTTCGTTATCAATGGATAATAAACCTCTTAGATGTTGCAGAATTTCTCTTAGTTCCACATCATCAATTTCTCTTAGTTCCACATCATCAATTTCTCTATAAGGCATATATGAATAACCACGCAAAATATTTAATATTTGGCATTTATATGTTGCATAAGGCAGAGACAGCGATATCCATTCTGAGTATAGTTCCGCTTTTCATGACTCTTTTTTTTGTATTTGTATAGCTTCGATCTTGCATATTTTTATTGGTCTGCCCCCTTAATTACTGAGACAAAGTTGTCCTATAGTATTAAATATATATTAAGATATGAATTGAAGGGGGTTTGGGGGGAACAATGACAGAACGGAGAAAATGGAAAGCGGAAGAGAAGCTGGCCATAATAAAGGAGATAAAGGAGAGTGACAAGGTTGTTGAAACATGCAGGAAATACTCTGTGGATCCGGGCATGTACTACAAATGGAAGGAATCCTATGATACCTTTGGACTGGATGGTCTTAAACCACATTCCAGAAGGATGGAACCCGGAGTGAGAAAACTGATGAAGGAGAATGAGAAACTGAAAACACTGCTGGCAGAAAAGGATCTGGAAAATGCACTTCTCAGTGAATCCATAAAAAAAAGATGGTGAGGAGATGATGAACCTGGCAAATGAGTATATTGATAGGGGATTGGGAATAAGTGTTATTGCAAGCATTCTTCACATACCAAGGTGCAGCTTCTACCGTAATGATGAATCCAGTGAAAGACAGTTACAGAAGAGAGGAAGGCACAACTCCCTTTTCACAATTAAGAGGGATGGCAATGAAACGATCATGGTAGATAACAGCATTGTGGTGAATGAAATGGAGAAACTTCTTTCAAAAGAGTTCGTATGCTACGGATACAAGAAAACTGCAAAACAACTCAACAGGTATGGATATGAAATAAACAGGAAGAGGATAGGAGAAAGAATGAAAGATCCCAACGATCCCCTGAAGATAGTCATAGTCAGGGATATGTGGCTCACAGGATTTGATGCTCCCAGCCTTCACACCATGTACCTGGACAAACCCATGCAGGGGCACACGCTGATGCAGGCAATTGCAAGGGTCAACAGGGTCTTCATGGACAAGCCTGGCGGTCTGATAGTGGACTATCTTGGACTGGCTTTTGAACTGAAGAAGGCGTTATCGCAATACACAGATGGTGATAGAAAAGAAACTGGTATACCATTGGAGCAGGCCATTGCCATCATGAATGAGAAATTTGAGATTGTCCAGGATATGTTCAGCACATTCGAATACAGGGCATTCTTCACCTCCGACACGAAGGAAAGGCTGAAGATAATAGAAAAGGCCATGGATCACATCCTCGGAATGGACGATGGTAAGGAAAGATACATGAAGAATGTTACAGAACTGACAAAGGCATTTGCCCTTGTTGTACCGGATCCATCTGCCATGGTCATCAGGGATGATGTTGGATTCTTCCAAGCGGTGAGATCAGCACTTATCAAAAATACAGAATCGAGAAAGATAGGTGATGGGTCATCGGAAACTGCAATACAGCAGATACTGTCAAAGGCATTGGTTTCAGATCGTGTAATAGATATATTTGCAGCAGCAGGATTAGACAAGCCTGACATATCCATTCTGTCGGACGAATTCCTTGCTGAAGTAAGAGATTTGCCTCAGAAGAACCTTGCATTTGAAATGCTTAAAAAACTTCTCAATGATCAGATAAGAATAAGGATGAAGAAAAACCTCGTTCAAGCGAGATCTTTCCTTCAGATGCTTGAAAATGCCATAAAGCAGTATACAAACAAGAGTATAGAGACAGCACAGGTTATACAGGAATTGCTTGACCTTGCCAAGAGGATGAGAGAAGAGCAGAACAGGGGAAAGGAACTTGGATTGAATGAACATGAGATCGCATTCTATGACGCACTTGCTGATAATGAGAGTGCAAAGCAGGTTCTTGGTGACAGCACATTAAAAATAATAGCAAGGGAACTTGTTGTAATGGTTCACAAGAACATAACCATAGACTGGACTGAAAGGGAAAGTGTGCAGGCAAAACTCAGGTTAATAGTAAAGAAGATTCTAAGGAAATATGGATATCCCCCAGACAAGCAGGAGAAAGCCACAATAACAGTACTGGAACAGGCAAAGCTGCTTGGATATGAGTGGGTTAGGTAAGAAATGTGAATAGAATATTTCCCAAATTATCGCACTTTATTTACATGACCTAACATTAGGTTCAGAATGTTAAAGAAAGTCCAGCCCCAAAAGACTTTTCTTATCAGCAATTTGTATGCTCCATCTGCTTTCCATAAATTCTAACATTTTTGTACCTCTTTCAAGTATATTCTCAGCATCCCACTTATTTTGCTTGTAGACTTCAGCCTCGCTGTGTGACCCAACGCAATAACCTCCGCCGTTTCCATCGTCCTTCTTCTTTTCGAAACAGTGATTCTGAAAAGACGAATTCCTAGGAACGGACAACGGCAAAAGGTTTCCAAGGCTGTTCCTTAGGACCTCTTTTTCATCAGCCGAGAATTTTTGAAAAGTTGTTTTCCAACATTGTTCTCCATCGTTTTGAGGATATATGTGCTCTACGCTTACATAGTCTTTCTTATACTTACTGTAGTTTTCCCATTCGATAGACTTCCCTGATGTGCCCCGAGAATTTTCTCTCAGCCAAAGGTCATACTCAAATAGAAAGTAGTTTATGTAATTCCAATAGTAAAACCCCTCATAATCCTCATAAAGATTGTTTATCATTTCTGAGAACCCTTGAATTTTAAAGTGCTTATTTGTCAACTCCTGAATTTTATCAATAGCGTTTTGAATATCAACCTCTTTGTCGAAATATGCTTTAGAAAGTCTATACAAAACACTGTCGCCGGTATTTGATTGTTTTCCGGTTAAAGCAAACACTTTAAAAATATATTCTTCAGCAGTCTTAAACATATTTACTACTAAATCAATATTCCTTTTACCATCTGTATCCAATAGAACGCCCATGACCAATGGCATAAAAGGGGTGTAACTTATCCTATTGAGTCTGGCAATCTCGTTTATAATTTCCTCATTGTAGTATTTAACTGCTTTTTCTGGGTAATGCATAAAGTACCAGTGTTTCACACTATCAGAAAGGGAAACGATATAATCCGAAATTTTGTCGTAGATCATATTTTGGTCCTTTTCATATGCCTTCTTCAAAGAGAATTCTTGTTTAAGCAATCTATCAGCATATACATTACTCTCTTTTCGGCTGTATTCATAATACATTATCCAATGATTTTTCAAAAACTGATCATCGCCCTGTTCATCGTCCATTAGCTCATCCTTTCCTAACCATTCGTAAATTATCTTCCAAGATTTCTTTATTTTATCTCTAAGTCCCTTTCTAGCTTCCTCATCGACCTTAAGTTTTTCTGTTAGGTAGATCAACCTATTTTTAAGCAATTCAAGTGTGCTTAATTTCTTTCCTCTGTTGTTCAGAGACTCAAAAATCATGGAAGCATCCTTGTCCCCTGAAACTTTGTATAAATTGAACACTAACTTTTTTGCAACTATAGCAAAAAGTTGATTGATTCGATTTCCCTCCAGTAAATTTAACTTTTCCCTAAAATAATTTCTTGCATTTTCCATCCTCTTTGTGTAAGCGGTTATAACATTCTCTTTCGGTTGATCTTTTATTTTTAATATTTTACACTTTAAGAATTCGTCTGAAGGATCATCAACAGAATAACTTAAGATGCTTACCTTGAGTGAGGGATTATTGATATGCGATCTATAGAGATATTTCTGTTTAATGTCAGGGATTGGCAGATTGTCAAGTTCACTCATTTTAAGAGACTCAGCTTTTTCTATCAATTCATTCAAGAGAATCACAAGTGTCGTAAGTCTCTGCTGGCCGTCAATTATTTCTAACGTATTGAATCCAAGCCACGAGGTACCGGGGGATGAGGAATCCTTTACCGTTATTAAACCTGTATAGTGTTCGCCGCCCTCATATAAGTTTTCTATATCTTCCCAAAGATCATCTAGGTGTTTTTCTTCCCAGCTATAACCCCTTTGAAAGTCTGGAATTCTAAAAAGTTTCTCAGTGAATAGATCCTTAAGAGACAATTCTGGCTCGAACGTTTTCATTAATTTTCTCTATGTGAACATTCTTTATAAAAGATGGTTTTCCCTTACCAAAGCGGAAGATTGCCTTGAGATTGAAATTATACTTACTGATAGACACATCGAAATTTATTGAAGAAAAGTTTTATCCCGGAATGTAGTATTGAAATTATGAACGGGCTAAACGACAGAAACAATAACTCAGACGAGAAAATAGAAAATACTGATAACTCTAATATTCAGAGGGATTCGAGTGATCTGGGACGAATATTAACGTTCTTAGTGGACTTAATAAATGACTCTGAATCATGTGAGATCAGTCTTAAAAATTTTTATCTCTCGGATAAATCAAATAGTGAGATGATCAAAAACTACCTAGATGACGCAGATAGAGACTTTAAAGCAAGTAAGGATCTCTTTTTAAATAGTGACTTCCCTAATGCAATTTATCACTTACAGCAGGGCGTAGAAAAACTTACAAAAGCCTTTTCTTTCTTCAACTTTCCTTTGACAATCGAGGAAATTCGTAAGACAGGCCATATTTCTCCAAAGAATTTTCTACTTTTGCTGCAAAAGCCAGAAACGCAAAATCTTCTTAAACAATTTAAGGGAATATATCCTGATTTAGATTTAACACCATTAGACAAACTAAAGGATACAATCAATAAAATTAAATTGCCACAATCCAAATTAGAGATAGCTCATCTTCCAGATTATTTTATTTCAGATTTACTGGATATTTGTAGCACCTTCTTGAATTTAGAAGATAATCTTAACATAAAAGATATTCTCAATATCAATATTGGAGATAACTGGGAAACCCTAATTAAGAATTTAGTGACAAAAGCACCAAAGGAATTTACAGACCCTGGTAAAGATATCGATAAGATTGATATCAGTTCCCTAATAGCACAGCCCCTAAATATTATTTCTTTGACTTTACTTAGTATACCCATATACCTAATCGGAATCATAACCTACCCTCACGAATCGTTTACAAGATATTCAGATGGTGATATGAAGCCAAAGGACTATAACAATCAACTCGGTATTGTCCAATCCTATGGTAGGATCTTCAAAATAGCAACGGATATAAGTCTAAAATTGAAGACTCTGCTTTCAGATGAAGTTAAGTAATATATCTCACATTATTATTTGATTATTTATATATTCCAGAAACCGAATTGTGAGTATATAAAGAAACATAGCACTTTCAGTCACGTAAAATAATTCTGATTATATCTCCAATCGTACTCATCCCTGTCTACGTGCAATTAGAATACGCCTTTACCTGTATTATGCCTAACCGGAACACAGAAGCGCCTCCAACCTCTTATAGAGGATTTTACA
>JAKBRR010000092.1 GCA_021845325.1 Thermoplasmata archaeon | reverse complement strand
TTGATCTCAACAGATCAAACTCTTTAATAAAATCGAAATGATCAGTGTTAAAGGGCTTGTGGTCTAGCGGTTATGACGTCGCTCTCACACAGCGGAGGCCGCCGGTTCAAATCCGGCCAAGCCCATAACGACTTTCGTATGTATCTCTCTTCTCTGGGTTGGTTTAACTCTATAAACTTGCGGACTGCATCTTCCACAGTTCCACGGGTACGACGATACTTTGTTCTTTCCCCTATATGAATTATTTTTAGCGAATGAATCTTCGTGATCCGAGAATGGAGTTGACGAACACAACATACCAAGCCACCGTAGGAACAGGAATATCATAAAGCACATTTTCTCCATCATGGATACAGAACCACATACCTTTCTTGGAAAACGCCATAATACTATGACATGAACGTAATCGATGAGCATTGTGGGAGAAAACCACATGCCTTGTTCGACAAGGAGTTGCTGGGTAACGCCAGCGATCTACTTTATTGGGTATCAATAATTTATGATCAAAATCAGGACGGAACTTCCGGTTCAATGACTGCCATAGGGAGAACCGAAAAACTTGAAATCTTATAGAAGAATATCGTCTCTAATTATGGGACTTGATCACCAATGAGTGCTTCAGTTAAAACTTTAGAAACATTTATTGAACTTTATAAAACAAAGAATTTACGAGTGACGGCTAAAAAGATGGGTATAACTCAACCAACTGTAACTTATAGAATTCAGGAACTTGAGTCTTACCTCGGCCAAAAGTTGATCATAACTCAGAATAGTAGACAAATGAGTTTTACTTCATACGCTGAATCAATTTATCCGGAACTTTCTCATATCGTTGATGAACTTCACTATATTAAGAGAACTGGAGAGACGAAACCCTTTAAAAATGACATTAAGATTGTAGCGGGTGAAATTGCAGGACTTTATTTTCTTCCGTCCGTGGTGAAAAATTTCAAGGATAAATATAAATTCATTAATGTGAATCTAGAGATAAATAGTAGCTTAAATGTAATCAGAAGCATTAAAACAGGAAATGCAGACATAGGTTTCGTTGCCAGTAAACAATTTCCAGAGTTTAAAGAAATCAAAGACTATATTAAAATAGAGAGACTAATTCCAGTAGAATTAATAGTAATTACACCCAAAGATCACCCATTTGCAAAAAAGGGGAGTGTAACACCGTTAGAAATCGTTGAAAGCAATGAGAACTACATATCCAGATCGGAAACTTCCGGGATCCAGTATGAGTTCAAGAGAATACTGAAAGAGGATAAAATTAAGTTTGGTGATCTAAATATTGTTCAGAAGTTTGAAAATTCATCATCAGTCATATCAGCTGTAACTGAAGGGCTTGGAATTTCTATTGTTAGCTGGTATCAAGCTTACAAGTTCGTAAACGCAGGGCTCATCGATTATGCCAAATTAACAACAAACGTGAAATCGTATCTATATGGCTTAGATAGATGGAACGAAAAATTTGTTTCAATAAATAATTTTATGAATATGACCAAACTTTATTTGGCATCATTATCAAGAAGTATGTACGCAACAAAATCTTTATAAACTGTTAATCGCAATTAATCAGGAAGATGAAACATTATGTGTGATAGTTTTTTCTTGATTCTGTTTCACCGAACTTAAACACAAAATCTTTTTCTCGATCCTCTCTGAATATAACTTCCAGATCATTTTTTTCCAAATAATGAGCAGTGTTGCCAATTATCCTGAACGGGGGATCGTGACCTGGAATGATAATAGGATCATTACTTATCATCTTTATCATTTCAAAACTTCTAATCGCAGAGGCTTCCTTATACGTAAGTATATCTGGCATGCCCCTAAACCATGATCTGGCGTTGGGGATAGCATCACCTGTTATGATAGTTGATTCATTTTCAGTCTTAGCGAATACTATGAGGCTACCGGGAGTATGCCCCGGTGCCTTTATTAATTCAACTTCGTTAGTAATCTTATGCCTCGCTACATTTACTTCTTTCACGCTATATTCCTTAATAAGTTTGTGAAATCCTCTAACAGCAAATAGATCACTTTCTGGAAGTTGACGATTGTATTTAAGTTCCTCCGAGGCTATTAAAAAATCGGCATCTGGGAAGAGATCATAATTTAACGCATGATCCCAGTGTAGATGTGTAAGAATCACCATATTTACTACGTCAGGCTTTACATCAATTCTTGCTAAACCTTCTAAAAGTAACTTTCTTCGTCCATAATGGGTAGTGTCAACCAATATATTCAGATCATCCACCTGTATTAGAGTAACTGTAGAGGCACCTAGAGATCCAACATTTGTGCGAACTGCATTTCCTTTTGTAACGACGTTAATCTTCATTTCACTTTATTAATAAGTATTTCCTTATAACATCTTCCTTGACGTCTATACCAAGACCATCTCCCTTTGGAGCATCAATGAAACCCTTAACCGGATTATCAATTTCTTCCAATAGAAGTTCTTTCTTCAGAGGATTCGGCTGTTCCTGCGACCAAGCAGTTCGCATATATTCATATGTTAGAAAATTAGAGGACGATACGGCGAGATGGAGTTCTGCAGCCATTGTTATGGCGGAAGAGCTTCCAGTATGTGGGGCATACGGCAATCCGCGACTGGAAGCAAGTGAAAGTATTTTCTGTACCTCCGTGAACCCTCCAGCTCTTCCAACGTTTGGTTGTATTATATCGATCTTCCCCTGTTCTATTAAATCCCTGAATCCAAATCTTGTGAATTCAGATTCTCCGGCAGCTATCGGAATGTCAAGAGAATCAGCAATTTTTGCATAGCCTGAAAGATTGTCTGGCGTAGTAGGTTCCTCAAACCAGAAAACTTCATAGCGTTCCAGAAGCCTACCTATCTTAATAGAATCGTTAACCCCGTAGCCTGAATTTGCATCAACCATTATAGTGACATTGTCTCCAACTTCCTTCCGTATGAGTTTTACTGCTTCAATATCATCTATTATACCTCTGCCTATTTTGAGCTTTACTTGAGTAAACCCTTCATCCATGACCTCTCTAACTTCTTCCACCACCTCATTCGGTTTTTTAAACCTAATAGAGGAAGCATATGCTTGCACCTTTTTTCTAAACAATCCGCCAAGCAATTTATAGACTGGCATATGAACAATCTTTCCTTTGATATCCCATAAGGCGATATCCACCCCGCTTATTGCTTCAATCATGTATCCTTTGGAGTGGCCACGTTGTCTCATAGTAGCATACATTTCTTCCCAAAGTACTTCGTTGTCAAAGGGGTCAGCACCGATGATTATTGGTTTTAGGATATCATCTATAAGCGATGCGGTAGCGACGGGTGAAAGTCGGCTCATGCATTCCCCAAAACCGATAGTGCCATCATCAAGTGTTAGCTTTACCACTACGCTTTTATATGATCCAAACACAAGCATTTTGAGTTCCTGGTAATAAGGAAGACTTTCAGGAGGAGTTTTGAAATCGGTAAGAGGTACTTCTAATGGATAAGTTTCAATGTTGACAATTTTGTGTGTATCCATCTTAGAATCCCTCATGTTTTTTTCTGAAATCTTCAAACGCAAGGACTATTGCATTCATGTCGTAATTTCCATAGCCACTCTGATGAGCCATTAAATGCAAGTTTAATGCTGCTGAAACCATTAAACTTGGTATTTTTATTTCTTTTGTGATGCTGTATGCAGCCTCAAGATCCTTAATATTGACATCTACACTACAGATATTCTTATAGTCATTTTCAGCAATCCTTGGTATTCTATCTAACATTAATGATACGGCACCTCCACCACTGGATTTTATTATATTGTATAATTGCTTAAGATCAATACCCATCTTATCCGCGATTACCACAACCTCACTGATGGTTGCCCATGCTGACAGGGATATCATATTATTTAGTATCTTTATGAGACTTCCCGAGCCGGAAGAACCCATGTATTCAATGTTCTTTCCTAAAAATTTTAGGAATGGTAAAGCACTTTCGTAATGTCCCTTTTCTCCACCGACCGGAATAGTCCAGCTACCGATCCCTGCTGGCATACCAATAACCGGTGCATCTATGTACCTGATATTCCTCTCAATCATTTTCTGATGATTTAACTTGCTAAAATACATGCTAACTGTACTCATGTCAATTATGACTGTACCCTCCGAAAAATTCATTGAATTAAGAATTTCAGTTATACTGTTTTCAGTTGGAAGAGATATTATGAAATGTGCAATCCCTGAGACAGTTTCATCGTCTAAAACGCCTTTTAACATCCCGGATTTTATTCCCGAATCTACCTTTTCCGCTATTGCGTCAAACCCAAATACTTCAACTCCAGATTTACTGAGTTTCTCGGCCATCCTGCTCCCCATATTCCCTAGTCCTATTATTCCAATTTTCATAGCTCTATCGAGTACTCTATTATATCAAATATTATAAATTCTTCTATCAATTCATTAAACAATAGAAAAAATAATAAAGATATGATGCATAAGCTTTTGAAATACATGAGGAAATCTGGCGATGATTCTGGTGGGTCCAAGGAAGATGTGCAAAAGATAATCGATAATGTAGAAGCTAAAAGATGGACAAGATATGAAATATTTGTCCTTGTTCTTATAATGTTTGGATGGGCATTTGACGGAGCGGAAATTTACATTTTCGGAAGTACTGCTGATTTCATAGCACATTCACTTTTGTATGCGGCAACGTTAACTGCCGTCATATTGATAGGTTTCAATGGCGGCCAATTAATTTCCACGGTCTTAATTTCGTGGTTAGCAGACGTAAGGGGAAGACGTATAGCATTCATGGTAAGCATTGCCATATACTCAATTGCTTCCCTTTTAACCGGTCTCAGTTGGAATTTCGCATCTCTCCTTTTCTTTAGGGTCCTAGTGGGAATAGGTACTGGGGTCGAATGGGGACTTGGAGCTACGATCGCGGCTGAAGTCTTACCAGCAAGGAGAAGAGGGACTGCCATAAGTATCTTCAATGGAGGATTTCCCATTGGTGGGTTTATTGCTTCATTAGTCTTTTTGTTAATAGTTGTTCCAGCTCCTTATACTAATTGGAGATATGCATACTTCGTTTTCGCTGTTCCAGCAGTTCTTCTGCTGTTTATGCGGCAAAAATATTTCAAGGAAACGGAGAGATTTCAACTTTCCAAAGAGGTAGTCAAGAAAAAGAGTTTAAAAAATTCATACTCTGAACTATTTGTAAATACAAAGATGAGAAAAAACACGCTTCTTGGCACACTTATTTCGGCTCCAATGCGTTGGAACACGCTTCCTTGGCTTGCTTTGGTTGAGTTAACTCTTATTGCAACACGTGGATTTACCGCTTCTCTAGTTGCTGAATACATACTTATCAACACAGTATTTGCAATGGTTGGATATTTCACAGGAGGAACAATTGCGGATTACATTGGAAGGCGGCCAGCGTGGTATATCTATTTTTCATTAGTCGTAGTAGGATATTTATTATCCATTCTTGCGATCAATAGGAATTTCATCATGCTTGGTGGTGCCCTTTGGGGTTTTGGATGGGGGTTCTCTCCAATTGAAGTGCTTATGCTTTCCGAACTATTTCCAACACGTGCTAGAGCTTCTGGGGAGGGTTTCGCACTTGGAATTGGCTTAGCAGGTGCCATTGTTATCGCTTACCTATGGCTTGGGTGGGTGCATTTATATGGATATACTAATGCTGCTGTTCTTCTTATGCTTCCATTAATAATTCCTCCAATAGCGCTTGCACTTGGATTCAGAACAGATACCAAAGGTAAGGTACTAGAGAATATATCTTACATTGAGAGCGAGGAGGCCGCTATTCTGAGATGATTTTCACATTAGCAAGGTGAAAAAATGAAACTGAACGGGAAGAGAGTATTGATTACTGGAGGTACATCCGGTATAGGTAAAGCAACAGTATTACTGATGGCTCAAGAAGGTGCAAGAATTGCATTTACTGGTAGGGATCAAGAAAGGGGTCTAGAAATTGAAGATATAGCAGGTGAAAATGTGAGATTCGTAAGGGCAGACTCCTCTAAGTTAATGGATATCAAAATATCCGTGACAACCGCCTTTAATTTTTTGCATGGTTTCGATGTTTTGGTAAACAATGCTGGTATTCACGCTAGAAGAAAAATAATAGAGGAATTAGAAGATGAGGACTTGGAAAAACTTATTAATGTAAATATATGGTCACAGGTTAGCTATATGAGAGAGATTCTTCCGCATCTAAGAGAACAAAATCATGGATCTATAGTAAATGTAAATTCCTTAAATTCAATCCGCGGGGTATACAAGAGACCAGATTATACGCTTACTAAAGGAGCGATCCTCTCCCTGACTAGACAAGTAGCTCTTGATTATGCCTCCTTTAATATTCGCGTCAACGCTATTGCATTTGGACTAATAATGACGCCTTTTGCTATATCTGATGCTTCGGAAATTTCATCCGATGAACTCATCTCAAGAACAAAAAGAATACCCCTCGGGAGAGCTGGTACCCCTGAAGAAGCTGCTAGATCTATACTCTTTCTTAGTTCAGATGATTCTACTTTCATAACTGGTACAGTTTTGGTTGTGGATGGGGGTGTTTCAGCTTCTTCTTACGTTTGAGGATCGAGACTGTGTGAAAATTATTAAACCCTGCATTTCACGGCTTTCAGAAGCGATAGGTTTATTCATGAAGCCGTATTATACTATATGATGAGTGGATCATACATCTCAGGAACAGGCAGAAGACAGCTCTTATTACTTCCGGACATGATTGAAAACTACATTGAAGAGGATAATCCAGCCAGATTCATGGACTCCTTTGTTGACAGTATGG
>JAKBRR010000091.1 GCA_021845325.1 Thermoplasmata archaeon | reverse complement strand
AGGCAATAATCATAAGCAACCCCTGCAACCCTACCGGTAAGGTCTATTCAAAGAAACAGATGAAGAAGCTTGAAGATTTTGTTCTGGAGAACAATCTCTACCTGATCAGCGACGAGATTTATGAGGACCTGATATTCGAAGGCTCAATGTATTCTCCAGCTTCCAATCCAGAAATGGCGGAGAAGGTTGTTACAATCGGCGGATTCTCAAAAAGCTACGCAATGACTGGATGGCGAATAGGATACATGATAGGCCCTGAGCCTCTGATCAAAGCATCGAACAAGCTCCAGCAGCAGACAATAACATGTGTTTCTTCAATAGCACAGTATGCAGCACTTGCTGCCATAGAAGACAGGGAAACACCGGAAAAATTCAGGAAAATCTTTCTCAACCGCAGAAATCTTGTAGAATCGCTCATATCAAGGTCGGATTCCCTTACCATGAGGAGCGTTGAAGGAGCATTTTATGCGTTTGTCAAATATAACAGGGATGTGTCCAGCGAAGAATACGCAAACAGGTTGCTTGACGATAAAAAGGTCCTCGTTACACCTGGCTCTGCATTTGGGGAACAGGGGGAGGGCCATTTCAGGCTCTCATTTGCAACAGACGATGACACAATAAAGAGCGGGATTGAGCTTATCGATCAGTTCAACCGGGAGTTTTAGATCAGATCTTCTGGTTTTTTACCGTAAGGTATGACTCCTGGAAAGTGCTGTTTATAAGATCAATGATGCTGTTCAACTGAAGGATCTCCTTGAAATAAAATACCGTAGTAACAACATTGTTAGCCTGGTTGAGAGTTTTGAAATAAGTTTCTATTCCCTTCAACCCAAATTTTTCTCCATTTTCCATCAGTGACTGCTCTGCAAGCTTCTTCACCGACTCAACTTTTACATCATTTGGCAATGTTATATCCAGGGTAAACTTCAGGCTATCTCCCTCTCCTATATTCCTGAAGATAGTTGAACCGAGAAGTGCTGAATTTGGTAATTTTGTGATCTGACCATTCTGATCTTTCAGGTCTGTGAAAAGAATATTCACGTCTGTAACCTCGCCCACCAGATAGCCCGGGAAAAGCCAGGAATAAACATACACCTTATCCTTTGGCCTGAGTGCTCCCGCCGCTGAAACCATAAGACCCGAGAGGAGATATGATGTAACATTCTGGACTGCAAAACCCAGAACAACTCCGCCTATTGCTCCACCTACTAATGCACCTTCTATGTTAACTCCGCTCAGAGCAAGGGCGGCAAATATGGCAATTGCGTATATAATAATCCGGAGAAGAACCAGTAGTCCCCTGAGGTTTCTGCGGCTTCCAGATCTGGAAGAATAATATTCGAATGAGTGTGATATTATTCTTATTAGAAGATGGGCAACAAGAACTGAAATGATTATGGCAAATGCATCGTATATGTATCCGGTGTAACCAGATATCTGGGGAATGTATGTTGCTATCCTTGGGAGAAATTCATGAAGAAGAACCAGCAATATTCCTGAAATTACTATTGTCAGGATTCCCTTACCGATTTCCCCTCTAACTGAAGTCATCTACCTTTGTAATATTCCGCTTAATAAAAATAATTGCCTTAATTTTTTGAAAAAATTATCAACAGAACAATGAACAGGAAAAACAGTGAAGAACTCAGAATATCAATTATTACAGAATACCCGTACAGAAAATGTGAGGAAAGATGTATGGAAATTATTGTGGTATCCAGACTGTAAACACCAGTAGGGAACACAACTGCCCAGAGGCTTGGGTGGTAATTAAAATTCAAAGATTTTCTCAATCTGTTGAGCGATAATACAGCGACAGGAACAAGTGCAGCAGTGGCAAGAACCCAGAGCCAGAAAGAAATGTCATAAATCCATTTAACTTGTAATGGAGATTCTGCACCACCAATCCCAATTAGAGAATAGAAAGAGACAGAGATAAGTGCCAGGAGACCCATGGATATCCATAAGGAGCCGTCAATATTGTTGATGTTATATCTTCCTTTCAGAAATTTTTCAATATTCAGTGCTACAAACAGGGAGTATAAAATCAGAGAAAATAATACGGCGAAAACCGCTGTATATAGTGAAATTACTGCAGGGAAGGGCTTAATGAGAGGAACACCGAAAGTAAATGCTACTGAGCTGGAGGCCACTGCCACACCAATGTTCAACTGGGAAAAATGTGCATCATCCGCAACAAGTTTCCTTCCAGCTATCTCCTTTAGTGTAAATATGAGCGAAGAGATTATTGCCGCATAAACAACCATTAGGGAAAGATATGATACCGGTATAGATTGTGTCACCATAAGGGTGCGTGTGATTATTACCGAAATACCGGAAATGAATGTGAATCTATTGAATTTCCATCTATAATCAGTATTTCTCCATATCAGGTCACTTGTGATCCAGAAGGATGGAATGCATATCAAAACAAGAAGAAAGATGGAAACAACATAAAGTAAAGAGGAAAGATCATAAAAATGATGGTGATATGCAGAAATAGAAAGGATTCCGGAAGCCATTACTGAGGAAAGGCCACCCATGGAAATATTTCTGATAAACCTGCCTCCATAACCAGACAATATACCTGGATATACCAGCAGATCAATTATATTTATTCTAAATCCGTAAGGCCTGAAATAGGGGGTGAATTTCATAGCAATTTCCCGTTAACATGGTCAGCTAATCTGATTCTCAGGAATAGAAATTAATATGTGTGTAAGGATTGAAGTGATCATGAAGGAAGAAATTGAAACAGTTACAAAGGAGGAATTGCTGAAAATACTGGAAAATCCTGACGTGGTTATCGTCGATGTTCTTGGAAACCTTTCATATTCGCAATACCACATTAAGAATTCAATATCCATACCTTATGATGTACTGGAGAAGGGAGGGTGGGAAAAGGTTGACAGGGGAAAAACTGTAATCACATACTGCCACAGCATGACCTGTAACGCATCAAAGAGAGCAGCAGAGATATTCAGAAAAAATGGATTCAAAGTTAAGGCATACGAGGGAGGTATTTCCGAGTGGAAGGACTATGGTCTCCCAGCTGAAGGTTCCAGCTTAACACCAGATGTATTATAGCAGCATTACAATCCAGGAATCCCGTTTTCGCAAGTATTTTTAGATTCCTAGGGCTACCTTGATTAAATGCCCGAGTGGGGTAATCTGGATATCCTGCAGGCCTGCGGAGCCTTAGATTCGGGTTCGAATCCCGGCTCGGGCGTCAATATAAAATTAGGAATTTATGTCTGATACATCTTCTCTTAGGATACATTCAAATATGGTCCATTTAGTTATTCTTTTTTCCTTGAGATTTATAAAATTTAAAACTTCGGTGCATAACCCCATTCAATAATTTTTCTCGAAAATAAGATGGGTGTTGTTTGTGCAAGACAACAACCCATCAGATCAAGGAAAGGATCATAATAAATGGATCGGGTCCATTTGCAATGAATCGCTGGTCAGACGCATGAAAAATATCCTTGATCTCAAGGGTATTGAAAATTACAGTGAAGATCTGAAGAAACATAACAGGAAGAAGAATGGAAGGCCTTTCATTATCCCGGACAGGATCGTTTAGATCCTTACCAGAATTCGATCAGTGTTCAATGCCTTTTTCCGTTCCCTTGAATCACATATTTGTCTCTTCGAGAGGAGATTCCGGGAGTGTCGAGAATCCCCAACAAATCGAAATACAGAAAAATAAGGAGGATCAAGGCAATAGAGATCATGAATGCACCATCCTCTGTTATAGTAGATTCAAACGATATGGGGGTAGCAATCAGGGGAGATGGGTTATCAAACAAACGGGCAAAGAAAGGGACAGATCAAGTTTCGCCTCTAGACAGACACAGAAAGGATTCAAGCATTCCGCATCTCCATAACAACAGAAAAGATGCTTGATGAATCGCAGTTCAGCAAGCTGATCATCGGTTCTTAAAAGCCAGTATATGAGGATAAGTCATAAGATTCAGGGGCACATTCAATCTTCTCAGGTCTCAAGAGAGTCATGGGGGAGACAATATGTAAATGAAAGATGGATCATATGACCTAGGAAGTTGGAATGAGGGTACCCTATTACAACATGATGGGAGAAAATACAAGAATAAGTGGAAAGTTATTCAACTCATTTATTGAATAGCATAGATTGTTATACTACTCAACTTATTACAATGGATGAAATTGAGAGGGTTCTCAACTTTGTTTATTGTACTATTTCTTGTATTTGCCATGTTTATTGGCATGGATTCAACTTCTGTTTCTTCGGCTCAAGTACCTATTTTCCAGCCGTCTACTGTTACCTTTAACGGAACAATAGATATCACAGCAAGCGGAGACGTTATCTACCAGGGGACTGGGGATACAAGTATAGTTGAAAAGAATGGCAATTATTACACGCTTGAGGGAAACGTCTATGGGGCCATCAATATCATGCACAACAACACTGTTTTGAATGGTCAGAACTTTTCCATCTCAAATGACAGTAATGGCCAGTATTTTTCGTTGAATATTTCAAATGCAAGCAATCTTACAGTAAAGTACCTGAAAATTGACACTGCTTACCGGGCAGGTATCTTCGTGAATATATCTTCCAACGACACTTTCTCGTACCTGAATGTTTCATCTGCCTTTGTATCACTTCTAGTTGGTGCGCATACAAATCATCTTTTATTTATGAACAGTGATTTTTCCTTAAATATCTCAAAAATTGTAAATACGTCTGAAGCTAATACAATAGTGACAGGTAGTCTGCCTTCAGCAAACTTTGCGGCTTTCGTGAATTCTTCAAGCAACATTGAGTTTTCAAATGACACAATCAGTAATACAGCTTTACAGTACTATGGTAACGGGGCCTTGATTAATTCGGCCAATACAATGTTTGATAATGTTACCCTTAACTTATTCACATCTTATGGAATTCTAACTGATAAAAATAATACAACAATCATGAACAGCCATTTCAATGGGTATGCCGAATACGGAATCTATGTAACTCCCTTTGCCAGTGGGATGCTTTCCAACATTGATGTCATCCACAACACCTTTAATTTCTCAGCCAAGAATTTAAACTATGGAAGTCCGATTGAAGCTATTTATAGTCAATATACGGACCTCACCATGAAAGGCAATGAAATAAACATAGGCTACGCAACTCCTGGAGACGAAGGAAGTTTGTTTTATGCCTTGATATCTTCCAACTCAAATTTAAATCTGATCAATAACAGTATCCAACTGAAAAATACTGGAGGAAACATAGCAATTGGTTTATATGTATCTGGCTGCAACGTAAGCCTCACGGGGAATAGAATATCAATGATAAACACTGAAAATGACACAAACTATGCGGTGAAAGGGGATGGTTCAAATATAACGGCCATCAGTAACTCCATACTTTATCAGAGTAATTCCCCACTAAACATTGGAACAGGTATTTACAGCGATGGTGGGACCTTAATAGCAAAACAAAATAGTATTACTGCCTCTGGAGCATACATTAGCGGAATATTTGTGGAAAGGAATTCAATCCTTTCAATCACTGGGAATATCTTTGACTTCTCAAATTCCACTATATTGGAAGGTATGTCAATAAATTTATTAAGCAGCAGTTCAGAATACAATGTTTCCGGGAATGCAATTTCGGAAACAAACGCATCAATTTCCGAAATCGGATTATTTCTCTACGAAGTTAAAAATTTAACTATGCAAAATAATAAGGTATCCCTGGCAGGAGAAAGTGTATCCCAGTATTATGCATTGAATGCCCGTGTTATCTCCTTTTCAAAAATTTCTGGAAACTCGTTTTCTGGTCCTTCAAATTCTTCTGGAAGTTATGGGATCTTTCTATATGGTGCTCAAAACAGTACATTTTCAAACAACACCCTGTCCAATTATAATACTACACTTTACTCTTCCAGATCAGCTAACCTGAGTTTTTACGGGAATTATTTCAGCAACTCATTCATTTCCCTAAACCTCACTTCTACAAACAACAGCATCTTTTTTCATAACGACTTCTTTGTCAAAAACAACCACAGTTTTCAGATCTCCTCTTCCTCAGATGATTCATTTGATCTACCGCTTCCAATCGGGGGCAATTATTGGAGTTCTTACACGGGAACGGATAAAAATAACAATGGTATTGGAGGTTCCACTTATACCGTTAATGGCACATTCGTGGATCACTATCCGCTGATGAAGCCTTGGAACCGTCCAGTGGCAATATTCTTTGCACCATCAGGACTTAACGGGACACTGTGGGCTGTCACATTTAATGGTAAAACTCTCGAGACCACCGGAACAGAAATCACTTTCAACATTTTGAATGCAACTTACCAGAACTATAGCTTTGATTATCACAACACATCTCTTTATTACACATCTTTACAGATGGGTTATTTCAATTATAATGGGACCGGAATTACAGTAAATATTCCATATCTGCATTATTCCTATATAACCGGTGATTTGAATATACAGAACTTTACTGTTTATATAAACGGAAAGCCGGTTTCAGTTGACAATGGACAATTCAACTTGACTGTCACCGCTGGACAGTACAATGTGGTAATCAAGTCGCCTGGATATGCTACTTTCACCAACACTTACAACCTTACTCCTGGAACGACTCTGGATATCAATGCGACACTGGATAAGATTCCTCCTAACAATTTCATCTTAATTCTGGAATATGTTGCAGTCATTATTGCTGTGCTGGTTGTAGTGGGAGGTTTAGCACTCTACATGAGAGTCAAGAAGAAGTGACCTTACCTTGAAAAACCTTTCCAAGCTCTCAATTTTTTACAGGTTTTTATACAGATACTATCTTTTATCTGCAGATAAGATTCTGGAATTCATAAAAATCAT
>JAKBRR010000090.1 GCA_021845325.1 Thermoplasmata archaeon | reverse complement strand
TCAGATACCTCAAGTTATTTCTGGAATTTCAACTGTAATAGTTTCTATCTCCATAATGTTCTATCTTGATTTTAATCTCACATTATATGCCCTCATAGTTATTCCATTGCTATCAGGATTTACAGTCTCGATTCAGAGAAGGGTCAGGAGAAATTATCTGAGAACGAGAAGAACAATAGCTGCAATAACAGGAAATCTCGCTGAAAATATAAGCGGAATCAGAGCGATAAAGTCGTTCAATGTAGAAGACCGCATGGCTACCAGGTTCGATGGCCTTAACAATGATAACTTTGAAGCAAATCTCAAAGCGGCAAGACTATCATCCATTTATGGCGCAATCATAAGAGTGATTGAGGCCACTGGAATAGCCATAGTACTGATTGCAGGAGCTCAACAACTGCTGGCTGGTGCAATTTCAGTTGGTATTCTTGTAAGTTTTGTTGTTTATGTTCAGGAATTCTTTGATCCGGTAACACAGCTATCGCAACTCTACAATTCCTATCAGTCTTCCATGGTGGGAATAACCAGGATATATGGAATAATTGACAGTACTCCTGATGAAGGTGCAAAGGCCGGAAATAAAAAGGTGGAGTCATTCAGTGGTTCAATAAAATTTAATAATGTCTCATTCTACTATGGAGATTCGCCTGCCCTAAAAGACATAAATATAGAGATTAAGAAAGGAGAAAAGATCGGGATCGTGGGTCATACCGGAGCTGGAAAAACAACGTTTTCAAACCTGCTGCTCAAGTTCTACAATCCAACTTCCGGAAGTATCTTTATAGATGGCGTTGATTTAAAGACTATTGATACAAACACATACCGGCATCTGATTGCCCCGGTTTTGCAGGAACCTTTCATGTTTCGTGGTTCTATTATAGAGAATATAAAGACATTCTTCCCTGAAGCTACGGATGAAATGATAATAGATAAGGCAAAGCAGTTTGGCTTATATCCACTCTTTGAAAATCTGGAGTCTGGATTGAATAGTGAAATAGGGGAGATGGGAAGAAATTTATCAGAAGGACAGAGGCAGGCTATATCAATTTTAAGGGCGTTTATCAGGGACCCTGAAATTCTGATCATGGACGAACCCACTTCACAGATAGATCCGTACTCTGAAAAGCTCATTATTTCATCATTAAATTCATTCCTGAAAGGAAAGACTCTAATTTTGATTACTCACAGATTTTCAATGATTTCCCTGGTTGACAGGGTTATTTCCTTTGAAAATGGGGAGAAGGTGGAGGAGGGGACCTTCTCTGAATTGCTAAACTCAAATGGAGTTTTCCGAAAAATGTACAATATCCAATATAACACGGGTGCATAGATTCCGGAAATATTCTCAATGTCAAAAAGGTTACATATAACATTATTTTTCAACCATCAAATCATTTATATTCCTGACCTATCATACCTTTGATTGGCATTGCTCATCTTTTATAATATTTTAGAGGTCAGTTAATGAGTTCATATGAATTCGATGTAACCCAGTTACGTGATTTGCCATTTGGCGATAAAAATATAAAAATCATCACTGAAAAAAAAGGTGGATGGGACTCCAGGTTCTTCATACTGGATGGAAAAGTTGCGGTAAAGGTGCCGCGAAATATCACTGTACAACATTCCATAATTAAGGAAAAGATTGTAACTGACCTTCTCCGAAAAGAATTACCTTTACCCATACCTGATATGAATCTTGCCGAAATTGAATCAATAGATGGAAATAAAATTATAATTGTCATCTATGAAATGTTACCTGGCATTGAACTACAAAATATTCATATCATTGGTGAAAACAAAATCAAAACTTCAAAATCTCTTGGTTTATTTCTCCAAAAACTTCACAATATTCCTGATGAATTGACCCAAATCCTCAGATCAAGAATATCAGATGTGAATAACGAAAGAAATGAAACTGATCTTGAATTATTGAATTCAGTGTTAGAATACTTCGAGGAAATGAGAAATAAGACAAACGTTTCCTCGTATATTGAAATAATGCGGACATCGATGGGCAGTTTAAAACAAATGGGCACGAAAATTGTGCCATGCCATGGTGATTTTATGTCTAACAATATATTGTATAATGAAATTGAGGGTAAAATTAGCGGAATTATAGACTGGGGTGATTTTTCTTTCAGAAATCCAATATATGATTTTGCAGGTCTCACTTACGAGTTTGGAGAGGAATTCCTTGATTCCATGTTAGCAGCCTATGCATCTAATACGTCCCCTGATTTCAGGGAGAAAATAGTGAACCTTTCAAGATTTGTCCCGTTTATTACTGTTTATTTCTCCCGGCATATGAAGAAAAAGATTAGATTTGAAAAAAAATATATAAAAATTGAACTCCTCGAATCCGGCAGAAACCAGATCCTTCATGTTAGATGATCTGCTTTATAATGCAATTTGTGCTCATCTTTATCTGTAAAGATCCGAAATGGCAGATTCAAAATCTTTGAATACTGGTTTATACCCCAGTTCATTCATCCTCATGCTTTCAACGTAAGAGCCCCCTGTCACAAGATCGGAAGCCGTTCCGAACATTCGCTTTATAACGAACTGTGGTATGGGTAGCCCAGATCGCTTATGAAGAACCTTTCCGAGTTTTCTCGAGAATTCCTTGGATGTTTCATTCCCTGCAACTAAATTCACTGGACCATGAAATGAAGTATTTTCAATAGCTTTGACTATGACACCTATTTCGTCCTTAATATGAATCCATGAAAATATCTGTTTCCCTGGCATTACATAACCTCCAAGACCCTTCATAAAATAGGGAACAAGTGCTTCCAGCGCTCCTTTATCCTTTTCCAGAACCAGTGAGGTTCTCAATAAAACCGTTCTAACGCCTTCATTCTCAGCTAAAATAGCCTCATTTTCCCAATCATGAACCAGAGAACCCCAGAAATCACCTGAGGGTTTACCGCTTTCGTCGTTAACCCCGCTGAATGATTTCCCATAACCATAAATTCCAGTAGCAGAGCCGTTAATTAAGCATCCCGGTTTATTTTTTGTCTTCTTGATTGATTCAACTATGTATCTCGTACCAAGTACCCTGCTGTCCTTAACCTGAATAGAATAATTCCCTTTCCATTTGGCGAATACCGGTGCTCCCGAAAGGTTAATCACCGCTTTTGAGTCTTCAATATAATTAGCCAGATCTTCTGGATTTTGAGGTTCCCATTTTACTAAATCTGATATTTCAGGAAATGAAGTCTTAGCTTTTTCGGGATTTCTTGTTACTATGACTACGTCATACTTCATTGCAGTGAGCTCTTTAATCAGGGTTGAGCCTATTAAACCTGTGCCACCACTTACAACTATTTTTCCAGACATTTTAATTCTGGTATATATTAACATAGCCTATATTTAACGTTGTGAGAATAATTTTAACAATGCTTCAATGTTGCCTGTTAATCAGCAGCTTTAACTTTTTCGCATCACTGGTAAGAATGGAAGCATGAATTCAAGGTTTCAC
This sequence comes from Thermoplasmata archaeon, assembly GCA_021845325.1. Next base: position 3,408 of record JAKBRR010000090.1, on the reverse strand, counting down.
TGAGTATTATTTTTTGAGTGACAATTGTTAAAATATCTCAATGTAATTGGAGAATTATGATGCCTGAATCCGGTGATGAATTCTGGAACACCATGATCGCCGAACTTCTAATACGTGGTAAGATGAATGTTCCAAAAATATCTAATGGGCATCAGATACCCGGACCAGAAACGACTGGGATATTCAGAAAATCTATAGGTGAATTGAAAGGGCAAATCGCTGACTGGAGAGCGACAGTTGGAGGTTCAGATAGAGGCATTCACGTTGTTGAATTTGACGATCACTATGAAATGCATGTTGATCAGTTTGATCCAAGAAAAAATCCAATAAAACATCTGCTTATAGACAGCCCCAAATATGGATTTGCAATCGGTGCAGTTACTTTAGGTGTTGGAACAGTCCTTGCGTTATTAAGGAGAAAAAGATGACCTCACCTGCAAAAAAAATTGCCTTATATGTTTTGATGATAAGTGCAATGGCCTTTGCAACGAGAATTACCAATAACATGATTTCTACCACTGCGCCATTAATAGCAAAATACTCCTACGGTATGAATAGCTTTGAAGTGGGTCTCACCGGTACCCTGATTTATGCAGCAACCCTTGTTTCAACAGCCCTTATAAATCCAAGACTTGACTCAAAAATGAGAAAAAATGTCTTTGTGAGTGCCTCCATTCTGGCAACGCTTAGTGAAGTTTTGCTCTTATTAGGAACAATACCTCTTTTCTGGCTTTCAATAGGTTTGTTTGGATTTTTCACCGGTTTTCTATTTACAAATCTCATAACCTCGATCTCTATGGTTTCAGAAGGTGTCACCAGAGAACGTTTTTTGGCAGGCTATTCAATCTCTTTAAGTTTAGGATTGGTAATAGGACCAACAATTGAGACTGAAACGCTGTCTTTTCTCCCTTACAACTTGATCATTCTGGAATTTCTTCCGTTTATGATCGTGGTCTCAGCATTGTCTTTTCTTGTTAAATTCAAAGAAAAGAACGAAACTAAGGGAATTTCAGGTATAGGTAAAAATCCAGGCTTCTTAACATCCATACTTGCCATCACTGCTTATAATGTTCCTTTCGCTGCTTTTACTGTATTTATGGCGATCTACCTGAGAACACAATTCCATGTCTCTCTTGTTTTTTCATTTTCTGTGTATATACTATTTTTCCTCACATCATTTGTTACCAGGATTTATCTGTTCATTCGCCCACTAAGAGCTATAAAGAAACCGCTTTTCTTTCTAATTTATCTCACTATAATTTGTGTTGTTCTAATACCAGTTCTCACCGTTTTCCATAATGTATATGCCGTTCTTTTTGTAATAGCCGTATTAGGAATACCACACGGAGGAATTTTCCCGATTTCCACCATAATGCTCAGTCGTGGTGTACCAAGGGAAAGTCTTAATGCAGCAAATTCATATTTTATGTCTTATAATAATGTTTTGTTTATTATAATACCTGCAATGTTCGGAGCTATTGCAGACATTCAGAATGAGCTTTACGCATTTGCGTATATGGCCATTGCTCCAATAATTTCACTGGCTTTAATTAAGGCGAAATACGCAAAGAATTCCATTGTCTTTCACTCTTAACTGACCCTTAAGATCTGTTCCATGAATATCTATTCACTAGATACCCACTGCATATATTTTTGACCTGTTAAATGGAAATAACGCGCATATTTTAAATATCTAAAATGAATAGAACTGAAAACATGGAAATTATTGAACCAGATTCGAGAATAGCTGACTTGGTAGGATTACTATATATGCTGAACTATGTGTTCAAAAGTAAAACAGATCTTTTCGAGCTAGAGAAGGAAATGGAGGTTGATCTGGATGACCTCATGCCTATCGTTTACACTGCAAGTTCATTATCATTTATCGGAACAGATCAAGGGGATATCTGGATAACGGAAAGTGGAAAGAAATTTATTGGGTCTGGACCAAAGGTCCGGAAGGAGATGCTAAAATCCGTAGTAAAGGATTTTGAGCCATTCGCAACCGCCCTCAAAATGAAGGAATTTCAACTTGAGGAGATTAAGGAGGAACTTGAAAAAAATGGCATTCAGAAGTATAACAGTCCCTCAGGATATCATAACCTCGAGGTAACACTCATAGAGTGGGGCGTCTATTCAGGATTGATCAGAAAAACAGAGGATGGTTTCGTAGCTGCCTCATGATTAAATGGTGCAGTTCTTCATATTTTCGAAAAAGAAAATTTTTTAGGCTGAGTATATCCCTTCTTCTGCCACATATTTCTTTCTTGCAAGATCCATCATTTTACGTGTGAACAGGATCGAGTAAATTGCCACTATTATTGCGAATATAAAGGAGCCCCATGCTGCAAGGGCGATATTCCCGTTTGCTGTTGCCTGATCAATGACCTTCATAAGGCCAAACTGAACTGTCAGTGTTTTCCCTCCTGCTATATCAGGCCAGTACTCGCCAATCATTAATCCACCCCATGCACTGTTAATAGTAGACGATATCCCTGTTACAAGGTAAGGAAAAGTGGATGGAAGTACAATGTATCTTAACCTTTTAAAATAGCCAAGATTGAGATTTTTCATCAGTTCCTCATACTCCACCGGCATGGCTTTTATTCCCATCCAGAAACTGTAAAATACATAGTAAAATGTACTTATAAAGCCCAAACCGAGAACAAAAAATTCATCTGTCAAACTGCCAAAAGAAGAAGCAATGAAGGGATATACCGCGAAGAAGAGAAAAGGAAAATATGTTGGAACTGGATATGCACTGAAGCCCTGTATTAAAGGGATGGCCGCAGATTCTACCTTCCTGTGGGTGGCCATATAATAACCAAAAAATATTGCAAAAGCTGTAGAAACCAGGGTTATAACTGCGACTCTAATATAGTCGTAGAGAAGATTAACCAGAAGATATGGAGTTTTACCCAAGAGGTAACCCCATTCACCCATGGATATTGATGTTGTTATCCTAATAGTTTCATAGATTAACAGGACAAGAATAACTATTCCAATAATGGCGCCAACGATTGCATAGTTTTTCTTTTTTCCTTCTTTGTAATATAAAGTTTCCAGGTCAACGTTTTTCCTCCTGTTTATTCGATTATAGGTTGCCAGTTTTCCCAGCGGATTTATTGATGCAATGGCTGAAAATGTTGCCGATTGCCTGAATCTGGGCTTACCTCTTCTGATTATGGGAACATCCGTATCAAGCGCATATTTTGCGACGGCCCTTTTTGCTATTTCTTTTAACGAGATAACAATGACAGAGACAACTATGCCGAGAACAACAAGCGTAACTCCTATGAGAAAAGTATTGCCAGATGCAACATACTTGTCTAAAATTGATCCAACGCCAAATGTTTCATATGTCGTGATCCCAATGCTGAATACCTCACTTACTGTTATATAAAAAAA
>JAKBRR010000089.1 GCA_021845325.1 Thermoplasmata archaeon | reverse complement strand
CATATGTGGACGTCAACGAAAGCATTGTTGCAATGGCAAGCACATCAGGCAGTTCTATACTTCCAGCATATACATATGTCAATTACACTGTAAATGAGAAGGTTGTTAAGCCAACATCAAGTACCTATCTTTACGTCGTGGTTGGTGTTGTGGTTGCTGTTATAGCAATCGTAGCTGTAGCTGGTGTTTTCCTCATTAGAAAACCGAAAATACCTAAAAATTAATTTTTAAAACTATTGTGCCAGATAAATAATTTCTGGCAAAACAAATATTTATCACTTTTTTATTTCATCATGTTATTGTAAGGTCAATTTCAATTTCTACTATTATATTATTGACAGAGTTTTTGGGGATTCAGTGTTTGAATTTAAAAAACTCTGTTTATTATTTATTCCAAGGAAGTTAGTAAAAGGTTTCTTTTAGCCAATTAAAAATTTATTATATGGAGTCCATATTACAAATTGAATAAAATGAAAGGAAGCTATGAAGATTATAAGGAACAGAAAGAGGTAATAAAACCATCTAGACTGAAAATAGGTGAAGAAATAAGAATAATCGCTCCCTCAAGTTACCCTGAAATTATACCTCTAAGTCAATCTGCAGAAGAAATAACTAAACTTGGTTATAGAGTCACTTACGGCATCAACGTGAAAAAGCTTAACCAGGATAATTACCATTCTGCAAACCCTGAATTAAGGGCTAAGGAATTAATGGATGCCTTTACGGACGATAATGTAAAGGCAATATTCTGTGCAAGAGGAGGCCATGGTGCAAGACAGACTTTACCGTTTCTTGACTTTGATGTTATACGTGAGCACCCCAAGATATTCATGGGCTACAGTGATATAACAAATCTTCATATGGCCATAAATAAGCTTTCCGGACTTGTTACATTCCATGGTCCAATGCCAGATACGGATACAGAAGAATTTCGTGGAGAAAAACTGGAAATAATGTTCAGGATTTTCAGGGGAGAACTGTCAGATCTGAAGCCTTACATAAAAAGACTGGTAAAATATGTGGTTGAAGGAAGTGCACAGGGGAGGTCCATGGGAACCAACATGTCCGTCTTTTCATCCCTAACTGGCACGCCATATATGCCAGAATTCAATGGAAAGGTTCTATTCTGCGAGGACACGAATGAAAGATCGGTTGATATAGAAAGATATCTGGATATAATGACGCTTAATGGCACTATCAACCAGCTCTCAGGATTTGTATTCGGCGAATTCAAAAATAGATCAACCTCGGGAGAAGGGAAGCCATCTATTGAAGATGTGATTAAGGAATACATGGTAAAGAATGCAAAACCCTCCCTTGCAATGGCACCTTTTGGGCATGGAAATGAACAGATGTTAATCCCACTCAATCTGAGGGTCAGAATAACAGAATCAGAACCATATATTGAACCTATGGAATCCATGGTTGAGTGAAAAAAAGGCGAAAAGTCAAAGCAATCCTGGTACAGGGAGATTTTGGACACTTTAAGAAGGTGACTTGTAAAGTGCGTAATCTTTTCTGGTATTCAAGAACCCAGCACATTCTGAATCCATCTGCTCATAAAGTTCCAGCACTGTTCCATTTCTCTCCAGCCATTTTGACATCTCATCAGAACCGTAATTGAGATTCAACTTTTTGAAATTGATCAGGGTCCTGTCCATCTCATAGATCTTCTTCATGACGGAAGCAACCATCCTTATGCTGCTGTAAAGTTTTCTATCCTTTATATGGATAAAATACCCTTTGAGTTTCTTATCTTTAAGAGGATCAAGCAATGAGATAAATGAGGTCTTCCGCAGAATCACACCTTCGAATTCATCTGGTTTCAGGTCTGGTAGATTTTCCATACCGAACTGCAGGAATGGATAGGGAGTCCCTCTGCCAACACTTACTTTAGCTGCTTCCAGCAATACCATCCCGGAAAAATTGAACATTGAATCCAGCGAATTGAGATTCAGTGACGGTGGGACATAATATTTCAAATGATAATCATAATATCTAGAAGGATCATAATCCGTCATCTTTGATATACTTAGATCTGAACTTATGTTTCTATTCATGAATTGAGCTAATTCTCCAATGGTCATCCCGTATCTCAGTGGGAATTCATCGGCACCAACAAATGAAACGAATTCTCTTTTCAAAACAGGTCCTTCTATAACATTGGAAAGCGGATTTGGCCGATCACACACAACAACTTTCTTTCCAAGCTCTGAGGCGGTAATCAACAGATTTTTAAGGGAAGAGATGAATGTATATGGTCTTGTTCCGGCATCCTGCAGGTCATATATAACTGTATCCACATCTTCAAGTTCTTCTGGTTTTATGGACTTTCTATCTGCAGAATATATAGATATGACATCGATCCCGTTATAGGTCTCATTTTTGACATCATCCCCATCATTAAGCGTTCCATAAAATCCATGCTCTGCTGTAAATATCTTCTTAATTTTAAAGCTCTTCTTCAGCAGGAAATCAACATTCTGTTCTAAACTCTGAGTAACTCCACTTGAATTGGTCAATAAGGCAATATTTTCTTTCAGGTTATTACATGCAATATTTTCAATTCCAAGGTTGAATGGCATTGCATTGTATCTGAATTAACATAATAATATTATTTATCCCAGGATATCCTTAATTCCTCCATATAATCGACTTTGTAGTAATCACATCTAAAATTAAACAGATTTTTTCCTATCACTATCAATCCTAATCTTCACCCATTTTTCACATCGATTAAAAGAATAACCCCCACCCCTGAAATGAGACTATTTAATTTTATTCTAAATAATTGTTTGTGCGCTTCAATATTTGTCTGAATATTTGAGATGCGATGTTGAATTTCGCGTTTAAAGCATCTCCCTGAACATTAATGAGAATAATTATTCATTCAGGAAGCATTATACTTCCAATGGAAGCAGACCGAATTCATCCTAAGGTATACGACCTTGTGGAGGAAGTTAAAGGAGAGGCAGAAAGGAGGTCTCTGGTTGTTGGAAAGAACATTGAAAATTTAAACAAAATCTCTAACGTGGATGAAAGGGTTGAGAAATTCAAGCAATATTTACTGGATTCTAGAAAATCTTCAGAGGACACTTCAGAATCAGTTGCAGTGCCTGCAGTTGATATCAAAGATATAGATGATTTATCTCCTGGCACGCACATCAGGGCAAAGGTCTATTCACCAGCTGGGGCAAGAGATCATCTTCCATGCATATATCATATACATGGCGGGGGTCTACTCGTTGGAGGAATAGATGAGGACATAAATAGGACGGCTTTAATTTCAAAGACACTGGACTGCATCATTATGGACATAGAATACAGGCTGGCTCCTGAATTTAAATTCCCCACACCTCAAGATGACTGTTATATTGGATTTCAATACTGTTACAACCATGCTGAGAAACTTGGAATTGATCCTGAAAGATTATCTGTAATGGGAGAAAGCGCTGGAGGAGGTCTTGCAGCATCCGTCGCTATACGCTCAATCAGGGAAAATGGCCCCCAAATAAGGAACCTTTTTCTTATGGCACCGATGCTTGATTACAGGAACAATAGCCTTTCAAGCACACAGTATGATGGTAACTGGCCATTCTGGTCAACATACTATAACAAACTTGGATGGAAAGGCTATCTTGGTTCACAGGAAGAGGTATCAGAACTTGCTTCTCCATCACTTGCAACTGATCTGGAAGGTTTTCCAGAAACTTATATAGAAGTTGGGTTTGATGAGGTTTTCAGGGACGAATCAGTTGCATTTGCCAGTAGAATTCTTAACTCTAAGAGAAGGGTGGATCTGCATGTTTATGAGGGCATATTCCATGGTTTTGAATATGTGATTCCCGAAGCCGCTTTAACTAAAACTATCCTGGAATATCGATATCTGAAGATGAAAAAGATGATCCATTCCAGAATTTAGAAATTTAGTTCGGCCAGCAAAATATAAACATAAACTGTCCACAAAAACTTGCAATTGATTTTAGATTCCATGAGAAAATTTCTATTACTTTTAACCTCTTATTTCCAGGGCAGTGAAGGCAGGGATTTGACACTCACTAGATATGTTAAATAACCTAGATAAAATGACATAAAATGGATGAAATCCTGCCACGTTATGCGGAAAACAGAAATGGAAATTTATTCTGGGATGGAATTGACGTTTTAAAGGTTGCAAGGGACTATGGAACACCTTCCATCCTTTATTCTGAAAAGATTCTTATTTATAATTATAAACGAATAAGAGATGCTTTCTTTAGGTATTTCAAAAATATTTCCATAGATTTTGCAATAAAATCAAATTTCAACCCTTCACTGATCTCCTTACTTGCACGTGAAGGATGTGGAATGGATGCATCATCATTAAACGAAATTAAAATAGCTCTTGTAAGTGGCGTATCTCCCGATAATATATCATTTACACCAAATAATGTTACACCAGAGGAAATGAGATATGCAATAGACAGGAATATAACCATTAACTTTGATTCTCTATCTCAGTTCAGATTGGCACGTGATCACTTACCAGAAATAGTGAGTTTCAGGATTAAGATCGATTATGGAAAGGGGGAGTTTCCTGGCATCAAGACGGCAGGCAAGGGTGCTAAATTTGGCGAAATTCCTGAATTCGCATTACAGGGATACAGGGAAGCAAAGGAGAAGGGGTGCAGGAGATTTGGAATACATGTTATGGCCGGATCCAATGTTAGAAACGCGGACCACTTCAAATTAGTATCTCAAAAGATTCTTGAAGTTGTAAAAAATTTTGAGGAAGAGCTGGGTATAGAATTTGAATTCGTGGACATTGGAGGTGGATTTGGAGTACCATACAGGCCGGAGGAAGAGGAATTAGACATTATTGCCACTGCAAAAAACATAGCAGAAATATTTACGGCTTTTTACTCTGGAAAAGGTCGACAATTGCCCAGGCTTGTGATTGAACCTGGGAGATATATCAGTTCCAACACGGGGTTGTTAATCGGGAAGATTACAGATGTGAAAATTCAGGAGTCAAACTTTACAGGTACAGATATAGGCATGAACCTGCTCATGAGGCCCGCTCTCTACGGTGCTTATCATCATATACTAATAGCAAACAGGATGGATGAGGAAAGAACATTTAAAACAGATGTCACAGGGCAAATATGTGAAAATACTGACAGGATAGGAAAGGATATTATATTGCCAGAACCACATACTGGAGATACGGTTGCTGTCTTCAATTGCGGGGCGTATACAATGTCAATGGCAAGCAATTACAATGGCAGGCTTCTTCCAAGAGAATTACTGTTCACTGATGGGAAAATTATAACAATAAGGGAAGGAGATAATTTCGAGGATCTTGTTAGGCACACAAAATTCCATGAAATTGCTAAAAAATATGAGTAGCGGCACAATATCTTACGGCTAAAAAAATATTTTCAATCTTCAGAGATATTCCCTGAAATTATTCTCCACCTCTTCTGTAGATCTTCCTCTAATATTTTCCAAAATCATGGAGTCCCTACGGAGTTTTTCTGTTTCGCTTTCCCTTTCCATTGACTCTCCAAAGCAATAGTCAGTTCCAACATCATGTATAGAAAATATATTTTTGAAAATATACTCTGATCTCTTCATGTGATAACATGAACTGATAATATGAATCTTCTCGTACTCGATTCCATTTCTCTCCAAAAGCAATTTTGAAAAGAATGCATTTCCGATAGTGGTTCCAGCTTTTTCCTCCATAATTATCTTTTCTCTGGGGATGCCATATTTCAAAAGTTCTCTCAACATAAATTCAGCTTCTGATATTCCGCATCCCTTCTCCGTGACTCCGCCTGATGGGATTATAATTGCTTCTCCATTGAGGGATCTATACAAATTCACTGCTTCTCCTGCCCTACCCTTAAGCTCTTCAGTGGGGGCGCATCCAGATGATCGGCATCCCAGCAAAATTATCACATTTACAACATTCATGTTCTTCTCTCAGGTTCCTTACTAAAAGTGCTTCTTTAATATAATACCTTAGTCTTAATTCCATAGGTGTGATGTTATCTTTCCAACATTGAAATTAGGAAAGATAACCATAGTGACTCTATTGATTCGAATCTACCTTTATATAATTCCAGAATTCAGGTATTAAAGAGATCAGTAAGCAATAATAAGTTTCATATCCCTAAGGGATATCTTGCACGATGTATCAGGTACGGATAGGTGTAGGAGATTTAAGAAGTAAGGCAATGTTTGAATCTGAAAGAGAAACACAGGTAGTTTTTGGAGAAAGATTTGACCTCCTGGAAAGGGGAGACGCCTATTCTTTAATTCAAACCCAGGATCATGTTAAAGGATACGTGAAGACAAATATAATAACTGAACACACAGAGAAAGCATTCAAGTTAAGAAGATTCCACAGCCACCCAGAAATAAAGCTACCATTCGGTTCCTATGTAAGCAAGGAAGAGGCTGAAAAATACAGTATACCTGATAATAAGCTTATCAGGTTTTCAGACAACAATTTCTCTGTTTGTGATCTTTCCAAGGAGTTTATTGGTGTACCATACCTATGGGGAGGAACTTCTGAATTTGGTTATGACTGTTCAGGGTTTGTTCAACGGCTTTATAAATTCACAGGTATACAGATTCCAAGGAATTCTGGGGCACAGAGGGATTTCACCACCACCATTGACAGCTTTGACAACGCAAAACCGGGAGACCTTGTATTTTTCAAGGGTCATGTGGGTCTCTACCTTGGTGATGGGAACATGATACACGCCAATGGAAATTCTGCAAGCGTGTCGGTGAATAATCTTTTTGATGGAAGTAAATACTCAAAAAGTCTTCATGAAATATTCGAAAAGATAGGGCGGGTCACAAAAAGCCTGTGATTGTTTGCCATGGAAACAAGAAATATTATACTTTAAATTCTTCCTACAAATATGCAGCCATGCTG
>JAKBRR010000088.1 GCA_021845325.1 Thermoplasmata archaeon | reverse complement strand
TCCTACATTAATGGCATTATAGAAAGCTCCGAAAACCCATAGATAATAGGGTTGCACAGAGTAAAGATATAACCAACGAAAATACTGAAAATAAAAAGCTTCATCATAAGCAAAAGACGTAAATGGTGCAATTGCAAAATAGCAAATAATTACAAAGATAAATATCCATTTACCAAAATTTTCCTTATCCTTAATACTCCAACTCAATTCATTTTGTTAATTTTAAAAGAGTATATAATAATTATTCAGATTATACGTTATGAACTATGTCTATGATTTATTAATTAAACACACTTGAAACTAACGAGGTAAATATCCATTTTAAACACGACTAGGGATAACCTTCATGGAGAATTTAAATGAGATTCTTTTAAGAATACTATCATATTACCTGTGAAAGGAAAATTTCCCTAATTATCTTGAAGATGGAAATTCGTAATTATATACTTAGAGTGCCCAAGGTTCGATTAATTGTTAGACAATTACCAGGTATTATGAATCTTACAATAATGATGGGATTTGGACACAAAACATATCCCACTGATCGTGGAAAGTCTGGATGAGATTGTTTCTAAGGAAAGGGCGAAGAAGTTCTCGAACATGGTTATTGTTAAGATCCTTGTGATTTTAAAGATTTACAGCATTTCTTAAAGATCTTCCAGAAAATTATTCAACAACCATCCGGAACTCATGAGCATTGTTGGGATCAAGAAAATTCGAAACTTCCGCACACTTTCATGCAGGGCAATCAGAATGGACTGGCATGAGATCAATGCCAGTCTCATTGATCTTATGGATACTGGAAACGAGAATGCTGCCATTGACAGCTTCATTGTAAACCCATGGAAGGATACAACTGCACAGAGAAGGAGAAACTCTGGAAGGTATAAAGATCCTGAAAGTACATGGGGTTACGGTACGAAGGGCTTTCAATATGGAAGGAAGGCCCATGTGTCTCAGGATATAGATTCCACTGCCATCCTTGAATGGAATATAACAACTGCATCCATTCATGATAGCAAAGTCGCCATAGAAATGATAGATTCCGTACGGTACCATGAATACATACTCATGGATGCAGCATATGATTCCTCTGAAATATATGATTATGTAATGGAGAACACACATGCACTTCCTGTGATAGATACAAATAAAAGAAGAGGGATTGTTCCCAATAATCTGGCATTCAACAGGAAGCAGGGAATAATCATCAGGGAAAGGGAGAAATCAAGATACAGGCTAAGATGGGAAATAGAGCGGACATTCTCCATTCTGGAAGAGATACTGCATTGTGAGAATATTTTTTATCTAAGTAACAGGAATTACGATGTCACTATGGGTGAAAGGATAGTAGCATACAACTGCATCGTCATAGTGAATCAGATAAGGCATAGACCAAAAAGAGAAATAATGGATATTGTCATTTGACGAATAATTGGACACCCTACATGTTCCTTTTTTGTTTTGGCCTTTCCTTCAAAGCAGATTTATTTCATCTTTCTATGCAAATAAATTACCAATACATAACTTTTTATGAGCATAATTTAATTACCGTTTATGAAAAGAAGGATTAAAATCTCGTTGAGGGTTTTTGTTATCTTTGTAAGTTCTTTGATGATTCTTGGATTATTCTCAGCCGTTTCATTTGACAATACGGGTAGTCATTCAATAATTTCTGGCAATTCTAATCCCGTCCATATTGAAGTTAGAAAAGCATCTCAAATGTCATATACCCCGACTAAACTTTCACCTTCAACTACTCAATCAAATCAAATTAATGTCTTTCAACACTATTCTAAAGAACCTGCACCTATGGGGATTGCCGATTATGGTATCGGTTATAATAATGTTCCATATAGCTACAATACAACATCATTCCTTGGCATAGTCCATATAAACTCGATACATACAGATAACAATTCATTATCCACACCTGCAGATATGACCCTTCAGCTAAATGTTAACATGGTATTCAATGATGGGAGTACAAAGTATGTATACTGGGTACAAGATGTAGCTTTTTTAAACACAAGTTCTGGAAATCATTTAGTCGATTTTATTGATAATATTTGGAACATATCATCTGTAAACGCAAATATGCATAATTCTACAATCTTAGGAAATGGTACGATAGGAAATTCTTCTGGGAGTGGTTACTATTTTGATTTTGCGAATTCATCCTTACCCGGTAATAACATTGTTCTGCAATATCCAACGAATATTGAATTTAAGATTGTTTCCATAATTACTAGCAATAATAAGCCAGAAGTTGCCTTCATGTACAACGATGGATACGGTTGGATTACTTATGATAATGTGCAATTTAAATTTGTGGATGACTTAACGTCAGATTATGGTTTTGTTGTTAATGGGCACTCCTACGAACCTGATGGCTATTCTTATTACGATGCAGAACTTATTCTAGGTGGCCCCGGTGGAGGTACACAGACATATGATACATCATCAAATGTACAATTACAACTGGAATACTGGAACGGACACAACTTTCAACAAATCGTGAACGCCTTCAACTTTGGAAGCGACACAGCAGAAGGCATTGAGAATGTAATGGATAGTGGAATGTTTTACACCAACAACGGCACCTTATTTGCTAAAGTTACTAACGGTAATAGCAGTTTAGAGCAGATATATAATCAAAAAAGTATCGGAATAATAAATTTATCATCAAATTTACAATCAGGAGAATTACTGGTTAACGGAACTCCTTATCGCTTTGTAAATGATGACGTTAACGTTACATTGGCCCCTGGGTACTATAACTTAAAATTATACAATTCTAATGGTTTTCTGGTTGCCCAAGGTAATTTTAGCTTAAATGCTAGCGAGTATTTGCCACTTGTGACATCAGCCTCAGTTTACACAGTTACCTTTAACGAGTCCGGATTGCCTTCAGGGGCATGGTATGTAAATCTCAGCAGTGGAATGGATTCAGGTCCCATCACGGGATCATCCTATTCATTCCAGTTAACGAATGGAACATATTCGTACACAATAGCAACATCCAATAAGATATACGAGCCCTCTGCCTATTCTGGATCATTTACTGTTAACGGTGCGTCAGTATCTGAATCGGTTACATTCAGCAAGGTTCTATACACTGTAACATTCACAGAAACCGGATTACAATCAGGAACATCATGGTCAGTCACACTTAACGGCACAACTGAATCATCCACATCCGGCACAATAACGTTCTCCGTACCGAACGGTACATACTCATACACGATCGCCACATCGGATCGCACATATGAACCGTCTGCATCATCAGGTTCGTTAACAGCCAATGGAAAGAATCAGATAATATCCGTAGCCTTCACTGAAGTTAAGTATACGGTAACATTCAAAGAAACCGGATTACAATCAGGAACAACTTGGTACGTTAATTTGTCCAATGGACAAAAGTTCTCATCTACAACAGATGTTATATCATTCTCTGAACCAAATGGAACATATTCGTACACAATCGGAAATATATCTGGATATTCTGTTTCGTCATCGTCAGGTTCCATATCCGTTAATGGGGCCAGTGTATCAAAAACTGTTTCATTCACACCCATCAATAAATCGACTCCACCATCTGGCATAGCCAGCACAGAGCTTTACGGTATAATTGGTGTGATTGCGGCAATTGCAGTAATCGGTTCTGTGTTGGTAATTATGAGGAAGAAGAGATAATCTCTCTTCTAAAATTCTTGTTTTCACGCTGCTCCGTTAGAAAAAGAATGATATAAGAATTAATTTGGTTACTATATTAATCGGATACCGATCAGTATTTTTGGCTTGATTTTGGTATCATGTAAGAAAGTTTTAAATTTATAATAATTGAATTTTTAGGATCTCATAAGTTTGTTGTATGTGGACTGAGACCTCTGCCACCAGATATATGATCGTATCCCTGTATTTCTCTGCCTTGATTCCATAGGATCGTTTGAATGCTGTTGTGATTTTGTTATTCAGTCCTTCCACAACATCTGAATTTATTCCAGATTTTATGGCTTTAAGAATTCCGTTGAGATGCCTCTTCATGGTCTTTCCAAGCTTGATTATATCGGGCATCCTTAACCTGGATGTCCATGATATCCATTTCATCAGATATGATTCAGCAATGCCAGCATTAAGGTCCCATAATCTTTGGAGTGCAATCTTGAAATGATAGGCATGTGTAAACGCTCATTAAAAAAATATCCAAAATCTACCAAGTAAAATTCCCCACCTGTATTTATACTTGTCTTCATTTAATCACTCCTTCCTCATTGTCGGTAATTCATTCTTGATAGGGTACATGATTTGCTGTAATTTCGAAAAGATCCTGTACATTCCCTAATACTCCTCCATATTAATATACCTTCTCCCTGTTATCCACTCTTCATTTATATCCATCATTATGGTAACAACAAGCCTCAGAAGAGACCGCTCTGATGGAAATGCCCCAATCTTTTTTGTTCTTCTCTTGAATTCCAGGTTAAGCCTTTCCAGTACATTTGTTGTTTTGAATAGATTTTGAACTTATTGTCTCTATTTTGTTGTATTCCAAACTCATCTTATAACCGTCCATTTCTTCTATTAAGATATTACTGATGTCAAGTAACACAATATTGCCTATGATTGTGTTTTCTCTTCCCTTTACTTTTATTTTGACCAACAATGAAGGCAGTTTTTTCTCTTCTATCAGCCTAAGCATATAATTCCTTTCTATGCCTCTTATCGTTAGTTTCTTTATGAAAAGCATGTAAGTAATGACAATAATTCCAATAACAAGTATTGCTATGAGTTGAAGCTGATTTTCCTCCACCGTGTTGTTAGGAGAAAGGCTTACTGCGCTCATAAAAACATCCATTATTAAAGTTGAAACTAATAAAGTTTCAACTAATTCGATCCATTCTATTATTTTGGTCAAAGAGTCCGTTATTTTATCCTCATTTTTATGATAAAGGGAAGCAAGTTTACTAATAGTGAATAAGTAAAAAACTAAAAATATTGAAGAAACTATTACCATTATCATGTGGAATACATCTTGAGTGAAGTGAATTAAACCAAATATACCTAATATTAAAAAAATAATCACTAATGAAAAGAAAATGAAAGCGTCATAATAGTAGAAGTGTGGTTTATGAAGTTTTTTCAAGGCTTTATCTAAGTCTTGATTTTCAAATTTCAATAATCGAATAATTCTATTTCTGGAAAAGAATGAAGGGATATTACTTCTAGAAAAGAAGACTGCCAAAATACTAGATATTGCTCCAATTAGGTAAAGAAGGTTATTAGTGGAAATATACATATTTTACTTGACCTTAATCCGTTTCTCTATTAAGGATTTTTTAGTGGACCTATTAAATGATTACATTCAATTTGTCAACAATCTGCTCATACCAGTAATCAGACTGTTTTGCTTTCGACAGGTAGAGCAAAGAACCAACAGAACCTGATGCTATACTTTCTACAAAATCCGCCACTCCTTCAGTCACATTATTGTAAATTAAGAAGTTGTAAAACCATTTGGAAAGGTATTTGGGATTCAAACCAGATTTGCTAATCTGGTGAGTGATAATGTCAACATATATGTAGAATTTGTGAAGTTCAGGTATTAACTCCTTAGGCATATAAATGCAGAATGACCGCGTATACCCCCTGCTATAATGTAACTGATATTTAGCGAATTTGAAATTTGATATTAACAATCAATTTTGATGGTTCGCAATCCTTGACCATCTTCACCAATTCAGTGATTTTTGCACCTGAAAAGGCAAGGAGTTAAAGATTGTACGAAAACGCTTATCTTTGAGTTGTTTAAACGCTTTCACTACTTCATTGTTTGAAGGGATGTAGTTGTCTGGCTTGGATTGCTTTAGAGTTAGTTTCTTTTTGAACTTTGTCACTTATTCATCGCTAAGCAGAGATTATTTGGATAGGTTATTGAGATAACTTCTCATAGCAATACTCTGCGTGTCAGTTATATTATCTGAAATATCACTGATATCTTCGCGTATAAACGCCGTTAAAGTATGCATCAAATCTTTTATGTAACCATATGACAATCCCTGTGAAATCTACTATTTTACATAATCACGTTTGTGCTTACTGAATGCAGGTATACACTAATGCTTTCCAAAGTCTTGTTTCTCAAAAATGGGAATGTTGCCTCAAAAAATTCTCTTAACTTTGTTTCAAAGAATTTTGGCATGTTCGAACCTTATCGAGCCCGTCAATAGCGTCCCGAAAGTTGTGTATTTATAAAGGATGCCACCTTTGGAACATTTCCCTATTAATTAACATATTTTAGCTCAATTTTTCTACAAAGGGAGTCATCAGAATTTTAATTTTAAGATAATTGAAAAGTTCTATAAATTTCATAAACATAATGGAAAGTGGAGAAGAAGTGAATGAGAAATTCCAAATATAAGAGATATGGAGAAGAGATTCAAAGACATCTGCAAAAGGAAAATCTGCTGGTACTTCCAGAAAAATATGATGCAGATCCAACCGAAGAAAAAATATGGTACTCCCATTCGTACCCAATTAAGGCCTTTGAAAAATTTCTTGGATATTATGACAGTGACGAGAGAATCGCTTATAATCCATCAATTTCTTTTAACACAGATTTTTCATTCTGCCTTTCAGCCTGTGTTTACCTGAAAAAAACAGGAGAAGACAGGGTTATTCTTGATGGAGAAGAAAACGAAGCATACACAAGAAAGGCCAATTTTGCGCTGACAAAATTCAAGAAGGATTATTCCATAAGTGGAAGTTTCAAATTCTACATAAAGCGATACAGGAAATATCAGAAGGCAAAGGGGATGAGCGAGTCATCGGCTGTGGCCTCTGCTGTGAGTAAATCTCTCATTTCATGTACATTCAATGGACAGGCAGACGGAGATTTTCCCCTGCAGTCACGATATGCCAGATATGTCTCCGGTTCAGGCACAAGAGCAGTTTTCAACGGGATATCCATGTGGCTTTCCTATCCCGGAATGAGAAAGGAGGACTGCTTTGCAGTAAA